>JAUHYH010000065.1 GCA_030426585.1 Bacteriovoracia bacterium | reverse complement strand
TGTCGTCCGCTTGACCTAATATCTCTTTTTCTGATCAAGAACTCAACCCTTCTATTAATTCTTCTAATTTCTTGAGGTGTGGCCTTCTGACCTGTAATATCCTGTTGTCTGGAATCTCCAAAAGAAACAGAAACGACTTTCTCGGCCTTAATCCCTTTTTGAATAAGATACTTCCCAATCGATGTCGCTCTTCGAGAAGACAAAGAGTAAGCATCTCCGCCCCCTTGAGCTTTTTCATCTTTGGCGGCAAAGCCTTGGACATAAACCACCCAATCATTATCTCTTAAAAGATCGATCAGGTTATTCAAGACAACTTGATTTGTCTGAAGAATTTTTATGCCCCCTTCTGAAAAGAAAATCTTTTCTTTGAAATGGACTTTAATCCCTTCATTCACCTCATGAATTTCCACTGATTCTTGGAGACTATATTTCTTAAGAACAGATTTAAACTCATTGAGATCTTCTTCACTCGCTCGATTAATTTCATGCTTATCAAGAATCCCCTCTGTTGTAAGGAACTCAATAGGAAAAGGCATAACAGGCTGTTGGGAATCAATCATGGTTGGTGAATCGTCAGGAGATTTCCCTGGAACGATAGGTTCACCGTATTGCTGAACATTACCACCAAAAGCCTCTCGAATTGAACCAAGAGCCGCTTTGTATTTACTTGTCTCTGTTTTAGCAAAAGATAGGAGTAGAACGAAAAATGTCAGAAGCAGCGTCACCAGATCCGAGAACGTTGCCATCCACATGGGAAGGCCAGCGGCACAATCCTCTTGCTTGGGGCAAGGCTCTGCTACTTTGTCGTCTTCGTCGGCCATTAAGCCACCTCTTCTTCGACGTTCCTTTCACTTGGAGGTAAGAATGAATCAAGTTTTTCTCGGATAACTCTTGGGTTTTCACCAGCAACAATACCGAGAACACCAGCAACAATAATATTCATCTTAGTCATCTCCGCTTTAGAACGGATTGTGAGTTTATTAGACACGGGAAGAGCCACTGCGTTCGCAATAACCGCACCGTAAAAAGTTGTTAAAAGGGCAATTGCCATGGCCGGACCAATCGCCGACGGATCTTGAAGGTTCTGAAGCATTTGCACCAGACCGATTAGGGTCCCGATCATTCCGAAGGCCGGACCGTCAGCACCAATTCCTTCCATGATTCCTATCCCCTGCTTGTGACGTTCTTCCATAGCATCAATATCTAGTTGAAGAATCGAAGTAATAACATCAGGGGGGCGGTTATCAGCAGCAAGGCTTACTGCTTTCTTTAAAAATGTATCTGCAATTTCAACTTTTTCAAGAGCAAAGACTGATTCCCTTCTCGCTGTTTCAGCAAGTGACTGAATTTCTTCAATCGTTCCCTTGAGATCTGTCGGTGTAAAGAAAAGAGCTTTCATGAAAACAGTAACAAGATTTGTGATGTGTTCCATGGGCCACTTAATAAAGATTGCCGCGAGAACCCCTCCAATAACAACAAAGATTGAAGGAATATCGATGAAGATGCTGATAGCACCACCGTAGGCAATCGATCCTAAGATCGCACATGTAACGAGAACAAATCCTATAACCGTAGCTATATCCATAACAAACTTCCTTGCGAGAACAAATTCGGCATTAAGAAATAAATGAATTAGAATAGAAGCCTAAGGGTGAAAAACTTACCCCCCTAGTAGGTGAATAAATGACTCGGTTACTGGTGTTTTTTCTCTTCCTCGCTCCACTATCAGGAATGGGACAAGAGGAGAAAAAGAAAGAAGAAAAAGATAAAGGCATAGACTCACGCTTTATGTACGTCGGTCTGACCCTTGCTGGACTCTATGGACTTAACCATGCTGAACCCAATACCAACAATCCCTCTTCTCAAATTAGCCTTACTGACGTTGAAGCCTTTTCTCCGACAGGGTCAGGACTCTTTTTAGGGTTTGAGCTTTTTAGTAAACTACCTCTCTCTTTTTTTGCGGGAGTTAATTACAACTATCTTAAAGATGCTAGTGACAGTGCTGCCCGAAGAGGTGTTACTACAAACGCCGTTACTCTCACTCGCTTTAAGCAAAAGTTGAGAGTCCATGAGCTCTTGGCCGAGGGTGGGCTGAATATTAACTTAAGATATGAAAAATCGATTCTTCAATTCTTTGCTTCTCTCGGAGTCGGAAACCTTTCGAGGTTTGAACGAATCGCCTACTCCAGTACTGATGCCACCATCAAAGATTTCCTTAGAGAGTCTCGTTCGGATTCTCTTATGACCCGACTCAGTGGTGGGCTTCGTTATATTAATGACCAACGCCTCTTCTTCGAAGGGAGGGTCTCTGTCACGACTTTGAGTATTGAAAGTCAGGACAATCTCTATATTAGTAATGATGGGTCGACCTCGACTGTAACCCGTGATAACCAAGAATTGGCCGATATTGACGACGAGAAAGAATACCTCTCTCTATACATCGGCGGCGGTTATTACTTCTAAGTTCCTGAAATTACATCTCTAAAAAGCACGAAATCCTTTCACCCCCATTTACAGACAATTCAAGATTTTACTATGATGCTGCCACCTAGGAGCATTGCATGAAAACTTTTCTATTACTTTCCCTGATTGGACTCACCTCTTGTGTTATCAACGATCAGTTTTTTAAACCAGGCTCTCGCTACTTCAAACTTGCTAACAAAAAATATCCCGCTTATTCAATTGCAGCAGAAAATAATTCCAAACATAAAGTTCTCATTGCCGTAATCGATAGTGGTGTTGACTACACTCACCCCGACCTTCGTCATCGCATGCATTACAATCTCAACGAATTGAAAAATCAGTTCAATAATATTGATGATGA
This sequence comes from Bacteriovoracia bacterium, assembly GCA_030426585.1. Taxonomy (GTDB): domain Bacteria; phylum Bdellovibrionota; class Bacteriovoracia; order Bacteriovoracales; family Bacteriovoracaceae; genus JAUHYH01. The sequence continues at coordinate 9,427 of JAUHYH010000065.1, read as the reverse complement.
TAAAAACACTTTTAAAGATGACTTCCTCGGTTATGACTTTACGGGAAATGACGGTCTTCCTTATCATGCGCTTCTCACTGACCAAGAAGAGAAAGGTTACCTCGTTAGAGATATTGAGTTTGAAGGAGTGTATTCAGCTGAGCATGGAACTCACGTTGCCGGAATTGCTGCAGGAAAAGATGAAAGAATTGGAATCATTCCTTTCAGAGTTCTTCCTTTTTCGGCAAATGTAAAAACAGGCTTAGTTTTCGATACGGAAACAGAAGCAGATGAAAGAAGAAATGCGATTAGAAGCACAAAGCTTCTTGCTCGAACGATTCGTGATTCAATCTATCTTGCCAAAAGGCAAGGAGCGAGAGTTGCAAATATTAGTCTTGGGGATTCACCTTCTGAATACCTCAACGAATCTGATATAAAACAAACTTATGAAAAGCTTCGTAAGTATATTTCCTCTGCTGCTTCAGAAATGATCATTACAATTGCTGCAGGAAACGAATCAGATGATATTTCAAGTGGTGCTAAAATCATGCCGTGCCAATTAAGAACAGGAAATGTTCTGTGTATTGGTTCTGTTAATAATCATGGGGACCTTAGTGAGTTCACAAATAATGGGCTTCAGTTTATTGATCTCTATGCTCCTGGAGAGAATATCCTTTCAACCTATCCTGTCGATCATGCAGAATTCAATGGAACTCGACCTTACACAAGAATGGATGGAACATCCATGGCCGCACCTTTTGTTGCTCACATCGTTGCAAAAATGCTGCTTGTAAAAGGGTGTCTTTCATCTTCGCAGGTTCGATCTATTCTAAAGGAAACTGCAACAAAAAGAGTTGCTCAGATAAGACTTGGAAATAGCAACAAAGCTGAATATCGTTATCTTGTTATTAATCCGAAGAAAGCTATCCAAACTGCTAAATCTAAAAATTGCCAATAAAAAAAGCCCCGCCGAAGCGGGGCTTAACTCGTTAGCTATTTCAACCAAATCTCTAGAGATTGATTCCATTATCCTTAAGAGCTTTACCGTGAAGGAACTTAACAATGTCCTTCATGTTTTCAGTATCTGTCTCAAAGTTTTTCGCAGCTTCGTCGACGATCTCATTAAGCATTACACTGTTACCTGCTTGAGCTGTTCCAACTGCTGAAGCAATTTTCCCAGGGTTAATTCCATAAAGTCTTTCTGCAAATTCAGAAAGATCCTCTGAAGTTCTTTCTTCAAGTGCGCTGAAATCTTTAACCGTTTTCGCAAGCTTCATCCCTTTATCAACTGAAAGGTTAAATTGGTTTGCGTAAAACTCTGCTGCAGTTTCCAAAAGAACCTGTTCTTTATCAGCAGCGTCTGCAACGATGTCTTTACTGATACCAGCAACTTCACCTTCTTGGTTGTAATAATAGATATCACAAACTTCTACCCAATCACCCCAGTACCAGTCGTATTCAAGATAACAGTCTTCCCAATAGTAGGGATCATCATAAACAACGTAGGTCCCATCAACACAAGACGTGAGACTTCCTAATGTCATTACACAAAATAAAAGCGCTAAAATTTTTCTCTTCATACCAGTTTCTCCTTATATTTCCTGATGAAAACTTCTTTGATAGTTTGAATTTAAGGGTTGAGAGAAACTTTGACGACAACAAGAGTCTAATATCTTCTCACGTAAATATATGAAATTATTGATTTTTCTGGTGCCTTTTTGGCCCTCACTCGAAGGATTTCGAATCTCGCATAAATATTTTTAATTTTGTTCTTTCATCTTCACACAAAGAGGTGTCAAACCGAACCAAATTTATAAGGAATAACGATAGAGTGAAAACGTATCTGAACAATAAAAAAGGAGTGCAGACTTTTCTACCGAAAACTCTGTGCACTTATCACCCATGACAAAAGCTTCATTCGCTTTCCGAGAGAGAGTCATTTCTCCATCTTGAGACTCAACAGTTATTAAATCTAAACTTAAGCCCAAAGTTTCAGTGGAGCTTCGATAAAACTTGTATCCGTTAGAGTTTTGAGATTTCAAAATATAATAGTTAGGATCTTTTCTTTGATCTGCAAGTTTATTAATTTTTGCACTTACAACTCCATTAGAAACTTCTAAGGAGTTCCCTCTCAAAAAAGCAATATAAGGTTCATTTTCAATCTGTATGACTGAATATACCTTTTTAAAGGATTCAAATGTCGTTGGAACTTTATAGATCTCGCCTCGGCTAAAAAGTGTATAATTCAATGATTTTTGTCTTTCGATAATAAAAGACTTTCCTTGCAAACCATCACCTGTGATTTTTGCAAGATCATAAGCGAAGTATTGCTCTGGAGTAATTTTTTTCTCAGAGTGCTTCTTTAATCCTTTATATTCCAACGTGAAAAAATCTTTAAGGGCCCCCTCTCCTTCAGAAACAATAACTACCGTTTGTTTGTCTCGAGAAAAAAGGTGAAGAGGTGTCAGTTCAGTTTTAAGACTAAAAAGTTCATTGTTACTAATATAAAGAACACGAGGGATATTTTTATTCTCTACAGGTAAATCCCATTTAAGAGGAGGTTGTTTTACTTGAGGATCTATACTCTTTTGAATCCAAGCTGGGAGCATTTTCTTATCATTATTGATCCATACAAAGTTATTTCTGATAAAAGCATTTTCTGGCACTTTTAGACCAACCCTCTCTGCATCGAGAGGGTTAAAATTTAAATCAAAAACTTTGAATTCAATCGTGACCTCTTTGGAAACTTGCCGATAAACTAGGAATACATATTCTTTGACACCATCACCGTTCACATCGAGGAACGAATTATTAACAAAAAGATATCCTCCCCCTTTAAGAACCTCTGGTTTCTCCGAAAGCTCAAAACCTTGTTCAGTGTATCTAAGTATCGTTACAAAGGTTTGCTCCCCTTTCTCAACGATTACCAATTTATCTTTGGAACTTTGAATGGGAAAAACGTTTGCGCTTAAAAGAAAATCTGGCCAAGGAAAGTTTCCTTTTGACTTCAACTTTATTGGTTCAGAGATCTCGGTCAGCTCCTGACTTCTAAGAGGGTGAACAAACTCAAGAGCGATGGGAAAAGTATTCTTCGTTTGTCCCTGTTGAATTTCCGCAAAGATTTCAACATAAGGAGATATATTGATATCTTTTACTTGAAAATTTAACTCAATCTCAAGATGGTCCCCAAGGTCCATTTGAGAAAAGCTAAAATCAGACTGATCAAAAATCAGATCATTACTTTTGAAATAAATTTCAACCGGCGCTTTTGAAAACCCTAAGTTTTTTAATTCAAGTTTTAGCTTCTTAGTCTCTAGTCTCCAATCAACAAGGTTAAGTTTTTTAGTAAGAGGAACAACAAAAGAATTAGGTTTAAATTGATAAGCCTTTTTTAAATCGAGCTTTCCATAACGCAGATCAAGTTCCCCTCTATCTCGTGAACCTAAAGTGAGTTTAGCGATAACTTCTCGAGGACTAAAACCATAGTTTAAGAGTCTTGCCGCCGCTGCTGTCACGTAAGGGGCAGAAAAAGAAGAACCACTTTGAATTTCATAACCTTCTCTTTCCTCAAAAAAGATAGGTCTTTTAATTTCTGGCCATGTACTAAATATTTCTTCACCAGGAGCTGCCAGATCAACGTGAGGCCCATAGGTTGTAAAGCTTGCAAGTTTCCCATCAACACTATGGGCGGCAACACAGAGCACTTCTTCATAAGCACAAGGGTAAGATCTTAAATTGTGAGATGAATTCCCTGCAGCAGCAACAACAATGATCCCTCTAGAATGAGCAAGCTGAATCATTTCTCTAACAAGCTCAGAGTCTTCTTGAAAGCTCCACCCTATTGAGAGGTTAATGACTTCGGCTCCGGTACTTATGGCATAAAGGATTCCCTTAGCAAAAATATCAATTCCTAAGTTTTCATCACCATTGACTTCACCATTCACTTTAACTGGAATGATCTCAACATTTTGAATGACTCCTCTAACTCCTATATCATTCGCTTTAGCCCCAATAACTCCGGCACTATGAGTTCCATGGCCTAAGATATCATCCACCTTATTGTTTCCTGGAATATTCACATAATCAGATTTTTTAGCTGCGACATTCCACCCCTGACAGTCTCTTGGATAACCGTTCCCATCTGTGTCGAGGTTTGCATAACGTTTATGGCATTCCTTATTATTTGGATCATCTTTTAGGCATAGCTCATATAAACGTTGAGCTTTACATTCACTTTCATTTCTATAAATTTGCTCTTTTAAATCAGGGTGATTTAAGGCCACTCCACTATCAACTAAGGCTACCTTAATTTTTCGATTTGTTTCTGGAGGAAGTCCTTGAAGCTGGATGTCTTCTCCTTCTATTCCTTCAACAGTTCGGTATTCAATATCAGTTACTGGAATTTTAAGACTGAGACCGCGATTAAAAAGCGCCCATTGCCGCTTCCAAAATTCATCTTTATATTGATGAAACTTTGTCATTTTTTCTTGTTCTATTCGAACGCCATTGAGCTTTAAGCTTTTTATTTTTTTTAGAGTGCTTTTAACTTTTAAAAGATTTTGAACCCGTCCCAGTTTCTTTAGGATCTTTTGTTCCTCAGGATTAAAAACATATTGAGCATCGAGACCGTTATCTTCGAGTATTTTTTTTAGTTGAACAAGGTTTTCAGTATAGAAATAAAAGTTCTCTGCATAGGAAGTTGAAATAAAAAGAAAGACGAGGAGTAACTTCTTCATTGTAGCCCCGGTGTGAAACGCATTCCTTTTAATTCATAACTCGATATTTTAAGTTCACTTCCTATGTAATCGAGAATACCTGTGCCAAGTCTATTGTCATATTTTCCTACGGTGTCTGAAATATAATTGACGTAGCCACTGGAATTTTCACTTCTAAAACCACTCACTCTAATATTGTAAAACCAGTTCTTCGCTCCAATAATCTCAAGAAGTTGAACCGTATCGAATTTTTTAAAAAGCTTATAAAAAACTTTACTAATTCGATGAGCCTTCTCTCTTCTATTTAAAGGGGCGTAGATCTCTTCGAATTCTTCATAAACATCAACGACATCATAAGGAGCACATATCTCTTGTTCATCTATCAAAATATTCTTACCTTGATTTTCGGCTGAGCAAGCCCTTTCCGACTTCTTTCTTCCATAAAGAGTTTTAAAAAAATTCAAACGAGTCTTTCGAGGTAAATCAGAAAGTCCAATTAATAACGTCGTGTGTGCACTAGGATAAAGTAACAGATTTGCTTGGGCGTCATAGGACTTGAGTTTACTCATTTGTTTAAAGTGACCTCTATCAATTAAAGGAGCTTTTGAGTTTCTTCCGACCACGGCCTCGAGCTTCTCAAAGATTCTTTCTAGTCTACGAGGTTTTGCCCCTGACCCCTTATACCCCCACTGGACTCTTGTCATCATGAGAGGTTCTTTTTCGGGCGTCGTCTCGACCTCATTATGAACAACAAACCTTGTACTTCTTCCCCAAAGTGATTGACCTGGGTCTTGTGTTTCTGAAGCAAGAAGCCCCGATACCATCCCACTGGTAAGATCACCCAGAACTTCTGAGATAAACCCTAAGTTATCACTCCCTGTTCTCTTCGCAATGATATTCGTGTGAAAAGTTCTTGTATGTTGCTTATTATCTTGATCAGTTAGTTTCAGAGAAAGGTCATGCTTCATTCTAAAATGTTCTTTTCCCCAAAAAAGTAGTTTGAATTTAGTATAAGTAGTTTTCGCCTCATGATCAGCTTTAATCGGCTTATAATGCTCTTCAAGAAGTTCATTGTTTCTATTGGTAAACAGTGACCGAATAACCATCAGTGCCGTACGTTTTTCAACGATAGATCCCTCTTTTAGGTTGATAAAATAAATATCACTTTTAAGTTTATTCTTTTCTCCGCCTATTTCGCCTGAGATTAAACGAATGAAATACTTTCCTTGAAGTTGGAAGTTATTATTACGAGTTTTAATTCGATTCCAAACAATCTCAAACCCATCATCTTTTTTTCTGATAATATAAGAACGGAGAAACTTTCGATTTCTCCTTAAGGAAAATCCAACATCTGCGGTCACTCCAACTTGAAAAGGGATATTCACATTAACTTCACCATTCAATCTTAGTTCATCAGTGATCGTAAATGTTTCGTCTTTTGAAAACTGCTCTAGAAATTTAGTAATTATCCCATTGAGGAATTCTTTTTCTTCGGTTTCACATAGAGCCAATCGATCAACAGCACTTAAAAGAATTTTATCTGCTGGAATCCCTTGAGAAATAATCTTTTCTCTAAGTTTTAAGGCTTGCTCTTTGCCATCGGTAAGTTCTTTATCATAACGAATGGTATAAAAAAGCTCTCCGTCAATCTCCGTTTCAACCACATGAGGAGTTTCGAGAACTGAGCACTGGAATTTGCTTATCACTCTTCCCGTTCGTTTCAAAAGACTAGGGATATAAAGATTTTTAAACTTATACTTATTCACCGCTTGAATATCAGGCATGGCTTTAATGTGAGTGAAAGTTCTTAAAACACTCGCACCGATTCCTAGCCCTGGAGCCACTTTTTTCCAAAAAGGTTTCCAGCGACCAACCAGTCCACCTCCAAGTTCAAGACCAGCAGAATCAACAAGTTGAATTGGTGCATCCGATCCCCGAAATTGCCCAAAGACAACGTTTCTGGAGGCTCTAATTCTCCCCGTAGCATAAGGTGCAGTCCAGACCCCAAGAGGTTTTATCGAGGGAGCATCTCCCTTTTCAATTCTTTCTTGAATGTCTTTAAAAGCATCACGCCGACTAAAAGGGATTTGTCTTTGAATTTCATCAAGTGCAAGTGATAAGCCACCGTAGAGTACTCTAATTTTAAAGAAACGATAAAGTTCCCCGATTCGAAAAGGACTCTCCGGATCTTCGGCATAAAAGTTTAAGGCATACTTCTCAGAACCAACTGCTTTAATGAGTTTTCCATCAACAACATTCTCAAGAAGGAGTTGATCATTATAGGGAATTGAAACATCTTCATTAAATTGAGATTTCCTAACAAGACTCAAGAGACGAGACAGTGTTTTTTCAAGAATTAATTCTTTCACACCAGAGGGATAACCAGAAGAAGCAAAAACACTTTCCCATTCAGTGCGAGATAAACTTGTCAGCTTTCTTAAGGCCCAATGAAAGTCAGCGAGAGTTACATCTGTAAACTCTTCAGCGTAAGGATAGTTAAGAACAAGACTCTTATCAAAAACTTGTCCCAACTCCCAACTGATAAGATTCACATTTTCAACGTAATTCGTAAGAATATACGGGACGAATAAAGCTCGAAAACTTCTTCGACTGGCTTGCCTCAACTCAGTCATTGTTCCCCAAGCTGCATTAATTGTCTTAATACTGGCTGGTTCTAGTACCGCACTTTTTATTGTAAGCTCACTATCAGTTTCATCGATAATCCAGCGTTTACTTGCAGTAAGTGTTTGCTCAGAGAGCCTGAGTTTGAATTCATCTTTTTCTTTTTCGTTTTTAAAACTAACTTTTAGTTCATTAAAGTATTTAGGAATTTCAACATCATAACCCATAAGACGAAGAAGCCCTGCCCGTATAATTGCGGCATGGTTATCAAGGCTAAGGTTTAATGAAAAACGTTTCTTGCCTTCAGTCGTTTCAAAATCCAATGACGCTCGAAAAATTTCAGTCGGAGCTCTCGGGTAAGAATGAAACTTGAAGAGAGAACCTTCTTTTGGGTAAGAAGTGTCGGTTGTGGGCTTTAGTTTTTTTCCAACCCAAAAAACAGAAGGAGTGATATCAAGTTTCGAAAGGTCTTTACCTTTCCTATACAACTCTAAGGCTTCATCACTATCAATTTGTCCGTCTTTATAAACTAGATCTTCTGCAGGTCTGCCTTGTTGATTTTTATTTAGGGGTAAGCTTAACGTTCCAGCTTTGGAAGTTATTGAAATAAGAAGAGAAATAAAGAATGCTGCTCTTAGTAGATTCACTCACTCTGTTTACCAATTCCCACTCAGGAAGTTAAGTTCATTTCCTTTTCAAACCTTTTTAGTGAACGCGCTGCACAGTAGAGAAATTCTCTTTTTCCGGCATAATGATTAGCTAAGATTTAACTTTTAACAAGGATCACACCCATGCGACTTTTAATTTTCCTCCTTCTCCTTTCCTGTGCTCAAACTGAAAGGTCGTTTGAAACCCAATGGACTAATAATACCAATATCAAAAACCCTGAATCCGTTTATGTTGATACAGTCAGTCGTTTAGTTTTTGTCTCAAATGTTGATGGGACTCCTGATGGAAAAGACGGAAAAGGCCATATTTCTCTTCTCAATCTTGAAGGAAAAACGCTGAATGCTAATTGGATTGAAGGATTTAATGCTCCAAAAGGAATGCGGTCTTATAACAACAACCTTTATGTTGCTGACATCGATGAAGTTGTTAAGATTGATATCAACAAAGGAAAAGTTCTCAAGCGAATTAAAGTTCCTGGGGCCAAGCTTCTCAATGATGTCGCTATTGATAAGAAGGGTGTCGTTTATGTTTCTGATACTTTTAACAGCGCGATCTATAAAATCAACGGTAATAAAGTTACTACATTCATCTCTGGTGATAAATGGGAATCTCCCAATGGCCTTCTCATTAAAAATCACTTGATGTTTGTAACTTCATGGGGACTGACAACTGATTGGAGTACAAAAGTTCCAGGCCGTCTGTATGTCATCAACCTTATTACAAAAGAAATGAAATACATTACAAAAACTCCTGTTGGAAACCTTGATGGTCTTGAGTTTGATCAAGATGGAAACTTCATCGTTTCAGATTGGGTGAATGGAAAGATTTTTAGAATCACTCATGACGGAAAAGTCACAACACTCTTTAAAGGTGAAAAAGGTCTTGCTGACATAGGTTATGACCGACTCTCAAACCAGGTTTTTATTCCTTACATGCTTTCCAATAAAGTCTTTAGTCTTAAAATCTAAATAGCGGGGACCTCACGGTCCCCTCCTCTTTTACTCAAGAATTCTTAACCAAATCCCAATTTTCCTTCACTGTCGTTTTTGAAAATAATCCCTAAAATAGATATATCTTCTCCAATATCTGACCAAGGATGGCCAATATGAAGCACTACCTCTCAAACTTTTTATTTCTCGTACTTTTTTCTTCGGTTTCTGTTTTTTCACAAATCGAAGCTCCCCTTTTTGATCGCGGACCTGATCCCAACAATCCGATGCATCGTGAACTCGTTGAGATCATTCAAGATCTTCCCAATATTCCAGGAATGTCGGAAGAACTTGAAGTTCTTGTTCCAGGCTATAAGAAAGGTCAAAAGTTCCGTCCGGACTTTGGTGCCATGATTTATAGAGGGTTACTCGAAGAAAACTCTATCTCCGTTTTGGCCATCGGCCAAGATGGAACCCATATTGCTGAAGCTGCCAACCGTCCCGGGATTGCAG
>JAUHYH010000263.1 GCA_030426585.1 Bacteriovoracia bacterium | reverse complement strand
ATATTTTCAGAGGGAAACAAATTCAAAATAAACTCTTTGTTTACTCTACTGAGCTCATCGGCTTCCATGTAGTCCATATGGAAGAATTTCCTGCCAATTGCATCCCAGAGGATTGAATTCTTGTTTTCATCAAAGGGAGGGAGAAGTTCAGAATGAATATTTTCCTTAAATCGATTAGGATAAAGTGCCATGTAAAGGAATCTAACAAAAGAAACCTGTTTTCCAAGTTTCATTGAATGGCCTCTATAAGAAGGGTCCAGAACAAGTCCACCTATTTCAGTTGGGCCATTAGTACTAATACCAAGTTTAAGAGTTCCATGAATAAAATACTTATCAACTGTTGAGCTATATTTTTTTTCTTTCCCAACCTTTAAAAAAAAGTGAGGGTGCTCCTCGGTTCCATGCTGAGCATGGACATTGGATGTCCCAATAATTTTTTTATGATCAAGGTCTTCTAGCACAAAAATAAAAGTGTTATCAGAATGATCTTTAGAAGGTTTCTCAAAAGAGCGACAGGATCCTTCCACTAAGCGTTTAATCTTGGCTTTATCTTGAGGAAGATTAATAAAGTTTCCTAATTGGCTAAGTTCAAAAAGAGAATCAATGTCATCTTCTTTAACTTGTCTTAATTGGAACATGTGACCTCATTTAGAGATTTAATAACATGAGATAAATCATCGAGTAGAATGGCTATTGGAAAATAAAGTGTCTCAGTTTTTTCTTTGTTAATATAAATTCCCTCTTGAGCTAAAGATTTACTTGAGACAGAATTATCTAGTTTTATAGTCATACCCTTCCTTACTCCAACTTTAAGATTTTGGTCAATAAGACTGGATATCTCGTTATAAAAACCGGATTCCTCAAAAGTTTTTAGTCGTGAATAATAGTTAAGGTAATGAAAGACAGGGTGTGGCTTTTTGTTTTCTAACCCTCTTGAGAGTACAAAGCTAAATCCATGGAAGTTTTGAACAGTAATTTTATCTTTTTGGTTCGAAAGGTCAGTGAATAATTGGCTGGGATCAGTAATGAAGTTGCCGAGGTTTTTTTCCTCTGAAATGGTCGACGAAGAATAGTCACTGAACTCAGACATCTTCCAGTTAGCCCTAATATTCACTGGGTGATTATGACCAAGGGGGTTAAATGCGTGATCTTCGCTCAAGTCGATATATTTCTTGTTTCCAGAGCTAAAATAAGCTCCTAATTTCTCATTTGCAGTCTTGATGTTACAAGCCGCAACATCAGCTCCAAGTGGGAGGGAAAGAACCTTGAGATTCTCTCGATGCTTTTGGGAAAAAGAGGAATTCTGTTGTAATATCATACTGTTAAAATATACTCGTGCAGCGGATTTATGAACAATAATAACATGTCAGATCTTCTTAAGTCATTAGAGGGTCTCTATACCCAAGGAAAAGTAGAAGAGGCCATCAACCTTCTCAAAGAGAACGAACAGTCTCTTGATCGTCCTTTGTTTCATTATAACCTTGGAACGATGCTTGTTAAAAATAAACAACTTCCCCAGGCAAGATTTCATTTAGAGGTTGCCAAAATTTTAGGTTTTAAACCTTCAATGGTTGATAATAATATTGAGTATGTGAAAGAAAATTTAGGCCTTATGCGTTTGGAAGAGCCTAGAACCTTAAGTGAAAACTATTACAGGACAATGGAAGGGATCCCGAGAGAGTATTTCGTTAGCTTCTTTTTAGTTTGTATTTTAATCGGTCTTTATTTTTATCGAAAATTAAAGAGAGCTTGGGTTTTGATATTATTTATTTGTCTTTCTATGACTTTCCCTTTGGCTAAGGTCTATCAAAACCAATTGGTTAAAGTAGGAATCGTTTCAACGGATACTCCCTTAAGGGAAGGTCCCTCAGAAGTATTTGAGCAAACAGGGGAGCTACCAGCGGGTTTAAAAGTGTTTATTTCGGAGATTAGAGATGGTTCTTGGTACTTTGTTGAATCACCAAAACCATTTCGTGGTTGGGTTGAATTAAAATATTTAAATATAATAGGAAAGAAAAATGAAAAACTTCTTCTTGATTTTATGTAGTTGTTTCCTTTTTTCTTGTTCTTCGGGAAAGAAGATCGAGGGTAAAACGGCAGCGGAAAAACTTTATAAAGAAGCAGAAGATTATGTTTCTAGAAAAAGATACCTTTCAGCGATTGAGAAGCTAAATGTTCTTAGATCTCAGCATCCCTATAGTTATTATGCGACACCAGCAGAGTTGTTGTTATCAGACATTAAATTTTTACAAAAAGACTATGTGGAGGCAGCAGCTAGCTATCAAGCTTTTAGGGATCTTCACCCGAAGCATCCAAGAATGGATTATATTGTCTTCAGAATTGCAGAGTCTTATTTTAAGCAAATGCCCGATACTTTTGACCGTGATCTTACGGCAACGCATCAAGCTCAGGAGTACTACAAAGAACTCCTC
>JAUHYH010000064.1 GCA_030426585.1 Bacteriovoracia bacterium | reverse complement strand
ACTTTAAATCCCCAGGCCAACATCAGGAGCGAATCGCCTAAAAGCCCTCCGGTTAAGTCATGAACAAGTTCACCAGGGCCTAGCTTCAAAGCTTTAAAAAAAGGCTCTGATTTCCGGGAATTCTTGTTGAAATAAGCCACTTGCTCTTCGAGCACTTGGTCAATATCAATGAATACAGGAGCAGCCTCGGAACCCTCGATTCCAAGCCCCAGAACGTCATCTTCGAGAACAAAATGAAGCTCTTTTGGGAGCTCATTTATAACATCTTCAGGCAAGACTTCGTCAAGGCCCTGACGTTTCCAATTTTCTCTATTTTTGAACTTAAATTTTGCTGACACGGCCCCACTCTTTTGCGTAAAATGCCCTAGAATATCTATATATACGAGGTCGCCCATGAGTCAACCAAACCTACCAAAACGTCCCTATAATCCAGCTGAACTCGACCGAGAACTAGCTGAGTATTATATCAAAGCCACTGAGGCTGAGATTAAAGAAATGGAACAAACGGTCGGGGTGAATGATCTTTACGATGTTTACTCACACATTGCCCCTGAAGATCTTTTCCAAGGTGATTTTAATATTGGAGAAAAACTCGAATACAACGATCTCGAAAAACACGTTTTTGAAATTTCTAATAAAAATACTCCCGTCACATCTTTTATCGGAGACGGGCTCACTCATTACAAACCCTCACCTATCGTTGGAGAGATTTGCGGAATCCGCGGACCCACAACGGCCTATACTCCTTACCAACCGGAAAGATCCCAAGGGACACTTCAAACTCTTTGGGTTTATCAAACAGCACTCAGTGAGTTGACAGGTTTTGAGGCCATTAACGCTTCCCTTTATGAAAGGTCTACCGGAACCTTTGAAGCGATCAAGTGTGCTGAAAGAATTAAAAGAAAACCTACAAAAACTTTGATTATTGATTCGCTATATCCTGGTGACAGAGAAGTTCTTGAAACCATGGTCGCCCACACAGATACAGAAATTGAGTTTCTCCCTCTTGCAGTGAATGGCCAAGCTGATACCATGGCCCTTCAAGCGAAGCTTGCCAGTGGAGAATACGGTGTTGTAGTTTTCGCCCAAGTGACGAATCTTGGAACTCTTGAAAACTGTGATGCGATTGTCGACATCGCCAGTGAGTTCAGTGCTCTTACGATCGGAGTGATCGACCCTATTCTCCTTACGAATGGTGGGCTTAAAGCTCCTGCAGAGTTTGGTTCCAACGGACAAGGTTGTGACATCATTGTGGGAGAGGCTCAAAATCTTTCATTGGGGAAAAACTTTGGGGGCCCAGGTTTAGGCGTTTTTGGAATTCGTTTTAATGAGCAAAATAAAACCAGCATCCGCCAAACGCCAGGCCGCTATGTCGGGCTTGCTCAAGATATTAAAGGTAAAGAATGTAAGGCCATGATTCTTTCCACCCGTGAACAACACATCCGTCGAGAAAAAGCGACTTCAAATATTTGCTCTAACCAGTCTTTTGTAGCTTCACTCGCTGGAGCGAACCTTCTTCACTGGGGAACAAAAGGGCTTACAGCAAAAATCACCAAAGCGAGAGATAATTGTTTAAAGTTTTTAAATGAAGTCCTCACTCTTGAGGGAGTCACACTTGCCTTTGAAGCTCCCTTTTTTAATGAAGTGACTTTAAAAATTGAAGGTAAGCTTGAGGACCTTATTGAGAAAGGGCATAAAGAAAATTTAGAAATCGGTCTTAATATTTCTGATCGTGCGAGTAACGGGAACCTTCTTAAGGTTTTCTTTAATGATGAAGTCTCTGAGGCTGACCTCAACAAGCTCACAAGTTTTTTCAAAGCAAACTTCAGCTCTTCAGATGCGAACGCAGCTATTCCCGAAATTCCTGCAAACTACTTGAGATCAACTGAAATCCATATTCAAGAACACTCCGCAAAAGAAATCGTTGATTATTATAAAAAACTTGGGGCCCAAAACATCAGCCCTGATGATGGTGTTTACCCGCTAGGGTCTTGCACGATGAAGTACAACCCTTATATCAATGATTATTGTGCAAGCTTTGAGGGGTTCACGACAACACATCCTCAAAGCGATGAAAAGTTCATTCAAGGGAATCTTGAATTGCTTTATAATATTCAAGAACTTTTCAAAGGAATCACCGGACTTCCGGGAGTCACCACGCAACCCGTTGCGGGAGCCCAGGGAGAACTTGTAGGTCTCAAACTTTTCCAAGCTTACCATGCCGATAGAAAAGAAGATCGGAATCTCATCCTTATTCCACGATCGGCTCACGGAACCAACCCCGCAACTGCTGCAGTTGCAGGATATGATATTAAAATTCTTGGAAGCACCCCTGAAGGGCTTGTTGACCTTAATGAGATCGATGAAATCATTTCAAAAGAAGGAAGCCGTATTGCGGGAGTTATGGTTACAAATCCAAATACGGCTGGAATTCTAGAAAAAGATTTTAAGGCGATGGCCGATAAAATTCATGATTGTGGTGGTCTCGTTTATATGGATGGGGCCAACATGAATGCCATCGCGGGGATTGTTAACCTTAACAATATCGGTGTCGATGCTGTTCACAATAACCTTCATAAAACATGGACGATCCCTCATGGGGGCGGCGGACCAGGGGATGCCATTGTTGCTGTTAGTGAAAAGCTCATTCCTTACCTTCCAGGAATGCAGATCGAAAAAATCAATGGAATCTTTAAATCGATAAGACCAGCGAAGAGTATGGGAAGCATTCACCGCCATTGGGGGAACTTCGCCCATAAAGTTCGTTGCTATACTTATATCAAAGCGCTTGGAACTGAAGGAGTCAGAAAGATGTCTGCGTTCTCAGTTCTTTCAGCCCGCTACCTTTTTGAAAAACTAAAGCCCCAATTCCCAACCTTGCCGGCCAATAGTCAAAATGTTCCTAGAATGCATGAGTTTATTATCACGCTTTCTGAAGACACTTTTAAAAAGATTACTGAGGCCGGAGTTCCTAAGGCCCTTATCATTGCTCGGATTGGTAAGTTGTTTTTGGATTTTGGCTTTCATGCCCCAACCGTTGCGTTCCCTGAACAATACGGACTCATGATTGAGCCTACGGAATCTTTTTCTAAGGGCGAGCTCGATGAATTCGCCCAAGTAGTGCTTGAAATTAGTCGTGTGATTAATGAGAAGCCTGAGGTTCTTATCACGACTCCGCACTTCACTCCTATTTCTAGAGTTGATGAAGTGGGTGCTAATAAGAATATTGTTCTTGTTGAAACAAAGGTAGAGGGGAAACTTTTTGCTAAACTTCCAGACGTTTTGAGCGATGAAATAGAACCTAAGCTTTTAAAGAAACAAGGTGCAGAGAAGCTCCTTAGCCTCTAACCTACTTTCCTCTTAGGATTCGTATATTCATATTCGATAAAGTCTTTTTCGCGAACCCGCTTAAACGCTTCAACGATTAACGGTGGTAATTCCTGATAATAGTCATCTTTACGAAAGCTTAATGGGAGAACTTCCTCTGAAGCCGCTACATCTCTAAAGTATCGAGCAAGTCTATAAATTGGTGCCGAAGCTTTAAAAGACTGGTACATATTCGCCACAACACTCACCAAAGCAAAGCCTAAAAATATCAGAGAAAGACTTAAGAACAAATCCACTCTTAGAACATCCGGTGCAATGGTTTTAAGATCAACTTTATTCAGTTTGATCGAAACAAAAACAAGACTTGTAACGAGATAACAGGCAAAGATCGAGAGGTTCAAAAGGACAAGTCGGAATTGGAGTTTTTTATTGATGACGGCCCGCTCTCCAAAGAAAAAATTCTCGCGGCCGTTAGTTTTCCTGTGGTCATCCATAGTTAAATAACCCTCCTAGAATTTTATTATACGATTGTTGAGTAAAAAAAGGCTATTAGGTAAGCTCTGATAAAAGATGAAATGCTCTTCCAAGTCCTTGAAAACAGGCACAATCCCCGACCTTAGTGATCAGTTTTAGTGAAACTTATTTCACGTTTTCAATATACCAGTCAATGGCCTCTGCGAGACCTTCTTTAATGAGATGGGTGGGTTTATAACCAATGAGTTTTTTGGCCTTGTCGATATTAGCAAGAGAATGTCTCACATCCCCTGCCCTGAAATCTCTATACTCAATCTCTGATTTCGAATCATGACCTTTTTCCTTGAGGAAGTTAAGCAAAAGATCTTTCAGTTCATTTAATGATGTTTGTGCTTGGCAAGCAATATTAAGAACTTCATGACCTTTAGTCTCACTTATCGCTGACTTGATATTGGCTTGGATAACATTTTTGATATAACAAAAATCTCGACTCGTTTCACCGTCACCGTTGATAAACACAGCTTCATCCTTTAGAAAAGCAGCAATCCACTTAGGGATAACTGCGGCATAAGCTCCATCAGGATCTTGTCTTTTTCCAAAAACATTAAAATAGCGAAGACCAATAGAATTTAAATTATAATTATGAGCATAAACTCCGGCATAGACCTCGTTTATCTTTTTTGTTGCTGCGTAAGGAGAAAGAACTGATCCGATTTTATCCTCAAACTTAGGAAGATCAGGATGATCTCCATAAACAGAACTTGAAGAAGCATAAACAAACTTCTTCACTCGCTTCTCTCTCGCAATCTCAAGTAGGTGAATGAATCCATCCACATTACTTTGGTGAGAATTCAAAGGGTCTTTGATAGAACGAGGTACAGAACCAAGCGCCCCTTGGTGAAGAATATAATCAAACTCCTTACCTTGAAGGACTTCAAAGATTTCTTTTTTGGAGATATCGACTTTTAAAAATTCAAAATCTGGATTTTTGACTTGAGATAAAACGTCATCAATATTTTTCTGAAAACCCGTTGCAAGATTATCAACTCCGACTACCGTTTGGTTATTTTTTAAAAGATATTCAATGAGATGAGAACCTATAAATCCAGCACAACCTGTGACAAGCCACTTATGCTTTCCGTTTAAAGCCTCCATACCGTAACCTCATTTTTTTGTGCGTCTTTTAGATCAAACAAAGACTTGAGATCGAAAAGTGTCCCTTGCGCTGAAAGTTTTTGCTTGAAACCCATAATTCCCATTTCCTTATAAGCATCATGAGCAACGGCCAGGACAACAACAGAACAATCTTGAATTTCACTTAGATCTGTAAATTTATAACCTTCAAGTTCTGTATGGTAGGGGTCATGAACTAGAGGTTCAACACCTTCTGATCTTAGGTATTTAATAATATCAAAAACTTTTGAATTTCTAAGATCAGGACAATTCTCTTTAAAAGTCAGACCGAGAACCGCAACTTTCCCTTCCCCTTTTTTCTTCAAAACTTCTTGTGCTACAAAACGAGGGATTTCATCATTCGTTTTTCGTCCCGAAAGAATAATATTGGGGTCATAGCCCATTTCAACTGCTTTATGAGCAAGATAATAAGGATCAACACCAATACAATGCCCTCCAACGAGTCCCGGTCTAAAAGGGAGAAAGTTCCACTTTGTTCCAGCAGCTTCGAGAACTTCTTTCGTATCAATATTCATTTTATTAAAAATCATGGCAAGTTCATTTACGAAAGCAATATTAATATCTCGCTGAGCATTTTCTATGACCTTAGCAGCTTCAGCCGCCTTGATTGTACTCACACGATGAGTTCCCGCTGTGATGATTTTTGAATAAACTGAATCTACTTTTTCTAAAGTCTCTTGATTCGTTCCAGACACAATTTTTACAATCTTATCAATCGTATGATTTTTATCACCGGGGTTCACTCTCTCTGGGCTATAACCACAGAAAAAATCCGTTCCGTACTTAAGCCCACTTTTTTCTTCTAATAATGGAACGCAGAACTCTTCAGTACATCCTGGATAAACAGTTGATTCATAAACGACGATATCACCTTTTTTGAGAATCGCTCCAACCTCATTGGAAGCCCCTTCAATGGGTCCAAGGTCTGGGTTATTCTTTTCATCAACCGGAGTCGGAACAGTTACAATAAGAAAATTACAATCTTTAATTCCTTCAATAGAATCGGTGAATTTCATAGAAGTTTTTCTTAGAACCTCTGGAGTGACCTCAAGAGTTTTATCATGACCAGACTCAAGCTCTTTAATTCTTCCGGTACTCCGGTCATAACCGGTAACTTCAAAATGTTCCGCTAATAATGTCGCTAGGGGTAACCCAACATAGCCTAAACCAATGACTGCAATTTTCATTTGATCGCTTTGACTCCTGATTCTTATTCTTCAAGGATTTAGTCCAAGGTTAACACAATTGATAACGCATCGTCCTCATTCTCATAACCTTTCAAGCTTATGAATCTTTCGTCATGAACACTTACACCATGCGCAAAAGAGCGAATAATCTACCTATACGGAAGATACTTCCTCTTTAATGGTAAATTGTTAAATAATGTCGTGCTCAAGTAACACAAATTTTAATCAACTTATCGAATGCCTTAGACCTTTCAAGTGGTCTTTACTCATTTCAACTGGAGCTTATCAAGATTTCACCTGTCTTTACTCAGATGGGAAGTATCAGAGTAATCAAAACTACCGGCTCTATGAAATTCTTCCTCTCGTTAATTATATGGCTGCCAAACAAAATATTCTTAAATTCTCTAAATCAGACTTAGTCTTAAATCCTGAGTCGAAAGATGTTTGTTATATCCATCGATGGAACGATTTCAGCCAACAGGTTGTTATCTTTCATACAGAAAATGCAAACCACTTTGATAATTATAAATTAAATGATTTTCTCACTTTAAATGATCAATTCATTTCTAAGAAGTTCATTGATTACTACCAGAACTATCAATTGAATAAAGAGGCTACACATGAATCCAAGGCTCTTCCCTCGGTATAACGTTAAAGAGTATTCATTCAATCTTTTCTTTCTTGGAAAAAATCCGACACTTCTCCCAGACGTTGTTGAGATAATCGACTTCTCTCTTTCAGGAGCAAAAATTAAAGTAAAAGGATTAATTCCTGAATTTTCGAATGGTAAAATTTGTATCAAATATAAAAAGCATACTCTTTATTTTCAGTCGCGATTGGTTTGGAAAGAAATAATAAATAAAGAAGAAACACTCATCGGGCTTAAATTTGTTATTCCAACAGCTGAGACATTTCAAAAATGGCTTGCAGTTATTGAGAGTTTAGATAAAAATCTTATCAATAGAAAGACACAGCCTAGGATAGCGTCAGCGGCGCCCCATGCCTCATCGTATTAATCGCCAAACTTTTTGGCGAGACATAGAACCTTAAGACATCGCTACTCTCGAACAACTGACCTGAATAACTCGTCATTACCTTGCAAATCGATTTGTCCCCGAAGACTTGGACTTCTTTGACCCAATCTTTCGTCTTTTCAAAGCTTGCATCAATAATAACCCTATTAAAAAAGCGGTTAAAGACAAAAGTCTTTAGAAGTTCTTCATTTCCAAAAAGAACTTCCACACTCGAAAAGCCTTTAAACTTATCAGAAGCTTGCGCATAAGCGGATTCGTTCGTCGTAACAAGAACTGTCTCATAACCAAGTAAGTACGCAGAGTTTACCCATCTGCTGATTTTTAATAAGGACTTTTTTCTTTGAAAGCTCAAACCGATTAAAGGAAAGCTGGCCAGGTATTAAACGATTATTAATCTGATAATCAGGTTTTAGATATTCATAAAAACCTTGGTAAAACTGCCTATCAATCTTTTCTTTCGAAAGGACTTTCCTGACTCTTTCTTCATAGGATTCTTTGTTCTCACTCGGCTCTTGAAAATATTGAGATCCTTCGTCTGAGATTAGACTTTTAATTTCAGGGAAACTCTCTTCTTTTACTTGGAGCTCTCTTAGGTATTCTCTTCCCCCTGCTTTCGGCCCTGTTCCTGAATAACGGAAACCTCCAAAGGGTTCAATAGCGACTCTCGCACCCGTATTGGGACGATTAATATAAAGATTTCCAACTTTGGCTTTTTCAGTAAATAGATCAATTTCATCTTGTGATTGAGAATAAAGCCCTGCTGTGAGTCCGTACTCCGTACTATTTAAAATATCTAAAGCCTCAGTGAGACTATCGAAACCTATAATATGAATGACGGGAGCGAAGTGTTCCTTTTGAGCCTCGCTCTCAGGGACGACAGCTCTTTCTTTAGGAAGTTCAACAATCAAAGGTCCTACACCATGATGATTAACTTCGCCTAAGTGAACTTTATCTAAATGGACAATCCCACCATGGATTTTGCATTCCTCAATCACTCGATTTCTAGTTTCATAAATTCTTTTTTGTTCTCTTTCAGAAATAAGAGGATTTATTAGAGTCGACCATTTATCAGATTCGCCGACTATCTTCGCATCACTTGACTTCAAAAACCGTTTTAGAAAATTTTCTTTGATACTATTGTGAACAAGGACCCTTGAGGCAGCCGAACATTTTTGTCCCGCATGCGCAAAAGCGGAATATAAAATACCTTCAACTGTTTCATCGAGTTCAGCGTTATTCGTGACGATGATGGCGTTCTTGCCCCCCATCTCTGCAATCATTGTTTTCTGATAAGGCCTTAAGTAGCGTGGGTGTTGATAGCTGGCCGAACTATGAAGCTGATAGAGGTGACAACCAACTTTTTTAGATCCTGTAAAAACCACTCCAGCAATCCTTGGATCTCTTCCAAGTTCTTCCCCAACTTCACTCCCAACTCCAGGAACATGTTGAAGAATATTTTCAGGGACTCCAGAAAAATGAAAAATTTTCGTCATTGTTTCGGCTATCAATGGCGTCTGTTCTGCTGATTTTAAACAAACAGCATTTCCGGCAATTAATGAAGCTACTGCCATCCCACAAGGTATCGCTAATGGAAAATTCCAAGGAGCAATAACGAGAATCACTCCCTTTGATACGGCAAGCGGATTTGAAGAAAGGAATATTAACTCCTCTCTGAGATAAAAATTAATAAAATCAATCGCCTCATCAACATCAGCAAGCGCTTCTTTATGAGTCTTTCCCGCTTCTGCGACAATTAAGTGAGAAAGCGAATCTCTATGGAATTTAAAAAGATGAGAGGCTTGAACGAGAGCTTTCGCTCTGACACGAAAGTCCTGGCTCCATTCATCTTCCAAGTAAGCTTGAAGTGAATTACTAATAATCCCTTTTGCTTCCGACGGTTGAAAATGTCGAATTTGACCAAGGAGTTCATGCTTATTTGAAGGAGAATAGACTTGATAAAGGTTCCGTCCCTCTTTTTGATCAAGCGATAGTGGAAGCTCGTCTTTCTTTAGATGATAAACATCTCTATGTTTTTTTAAATAAGTTTTCAGAGGAGCATTGTTAAAAAATTCTCGACTCTGAATTTCAAAGTTACTCTCAAATCTATATAATCTTTCTTGAATTTTTCTCGTAAGGTTTTCTGAAAGATCGAGATTATCAAGTTGATCGCGATGAGACCTCATCATTGCGAGAATACCTACTTGGGAAGAATTCTCCATAATTCTTCTTACAAGGTACGCCATCCCCACAAGAAGATCCCCAACCGGAACATAATTTCTCACAGTAAAGCCTAGCTTCGCTAAGCCTGTAGAAAGTGCCTCATAAGTCATATGAAGGCATTGATGTTCAATGGGGTGAGCCGCTGGGATTTGTTCTTCTCTTAAGGCCTGAGCAAAACAATGATCACTTAAATTATGGGAGGCTAAACAAAGTTGTAAAAAAGGTTCCTTCAGAATTTCATAAATTAATTGTCGAAAATGAATGTCAGTTTCAACCTTATTAATAAACTGCGGTGGAGAATCTGAATGAGCTTCCGCTTCAACAGTTTCGGCATCCCAGTAAGCGCCTTTAACAAGCCGTACAGGCATGAGGATTTTTCTTTGTTGTGAGAAAAATTGAATTTCTTTAAAATGTTCAAAGGCATTTTTGAGATAGGCTTGAATAACAATCCCTGTATCTTCCCACTTATAAAGTTCCTCATCTTCACTTAGTGTTTTTTTATAAATTTCCCAAACGATATCTCTATAATGATAGTGTTCAGCATCAACATTAATAAAGACTTCATTTTCTTTGGCCGTCATTAATATCCGCTTTAATCTTGGACCAACTTGACGATAAGTGTACTCAAAATCTTCCGGTACAAAGTCACTTGCTAACGCTGAAACCTTAATAGACACATGCGCCTTAAGAATTCCAACTTTATTCCGAGAACCAGGAGTAAAGATATTTTTCATTCCCTCGATAATTTCGATAACTCTATCTTGATAAAGGTCCGCTTCATCGATAGTCAGTACTAATTCTCCTAATTGATCGATAGTCGCATTTCTTTCAGTTTGATTAAGGTCGAGGAGAACTTTTTTAGAATTCTTAATATCCTCACCGGCAATAAATCTTTTGGCCATATATCGTGTCGATTGACGTAAGATAAAGCTCAAAAAATTTGCCGGAAGGAGTTTGCAAGCAATATAGGCACTTTTTAATAAAAGGTCATAAGAAAGAGGAAGTGACTTAACTGGATTAAGAAACTCTTTTCTTCGAGCTTTTCTATTATCACTCAAAAACCTTCTCAGAGATTCTAGAAAAATTCTTTTAACTTCAACACCCAGAGTATCGTGATCAAGACAAGGAAGTACTGCTAGAAATTTCAACAAATGGATTCGAATCAAATCGTACTCAGAAGTTAACACTAGAAAAAAGTCAGAAACCTTTTCAAAAAAGCTACTGTTATATTGATCGATTTCTGAAACCAATTTCTCTTTTAATTCTTGTTCAGCTTTAATGACCTTCTGATAAGTCGGATCTTGTAAAATTTCGGTAGAGTCATAAGGCTGTAAGTTATATCGCTTACGAATAATTGAAATTTCAGTCGGAGTTTCCAAGAGATCAATCGACTGGATCGCCTTTGTGAAACGATTTAACTGATCCCCCTCCGGAGTGCTCTCAAAAGCCTCAGCTAAAAAAAGCTCATCTGAAAGTCGCTGGCTATAGAGATAAACAATCTGGGCCTTAAGGTCTATGCCTATTGAATAAATTGTATTAGCCAAAGTCACAGTTCGAATCAAGTAATCGGCTTGCAGATCCAGACAAGACTGAAGGTAAAGTTCAAGTTTCGCCTTCAATTGACCTTGCTCAGAAAGAAAAACAGCCTCTAAAAAGTAAGGGTATCTAAATTTTAGTTTGTATTGCTTGAGAAAATGAGGGTCTTCGAGGATCATGTTCCCAGATTCCCCCAAATCATGGTGTTCTGGTCCTAGAAATCGAAGCTTTGGGGTTGATAAAGTTGCGTCCACGAATCCTTTCACTCATAATATTATT
Source organism: Bacteriovoracia bacterium (assembly GCA_030426585.1). Taxonomy (GTDB): domain Bacteria; phylum Bdellovibrionota; class Bacteriovoracia; order Bacteriovoracales; family Bacteriovoracaceae; genus JAUHYH01. Next base: position 1,223 of record JAUHYH010000064.1, on the reverse strand, counting down.
TAGTGAGTATAACTAATCGAATGAAACGGATTTTGTCATTTCTTTTCTGTTTGAGCACGCTGTGCCATGCGTCACCCTATGGTCTTAAAGATCTGAAATCACTCGCTGACATCAGCGAGTACCGAGAGTTTTTCGAGCACGCTAAAGATGTGCCGCCAGCTCAACGAAATCAGGAATGGGAAACCCTTGTTACCGAAACTTTTACAAAATACATCTCTTTCTTAGAACAGTTTGCTCCCCTTGCAGAACGACATTTTAACAAGCTTCTGGAACTCAATAGCTGGAAAGTCTTAAGAGCTAATGAAAGTCGACTGGCCCAAATGAATAAACTCTTAAAGCAATACCTTGAGAGCAGAATCCAAACTGACTTATCAAGTGAAACAATGGAGACAGTAAAAGTTTTTTGGGGACAAAATTTTGGAGATCCGACCATTGGCTATAGTCTAGGAAAGCTTATCCTTGAAAAAGAACCTGGAAACTTAATGGGGCTCCAAATGCTCTCAACTGGTTTTCGATCATCAATTTCAGAAGTCTATTGTTCTGACCCAGAAATCTACCCTCACCTTATTAAGGGGGTAGAAAAAATTTATAAGCAACTTCGCAATACAGAAGAATTTGATGTGAAACTTTCAGGATTTATGAATAGAAAATGTTGGCAAAGTTTGCGTCCTACACTTACGAAAAAATTAGAGGATAATGCAACTCCAAACACATCAAAGAAATTACTTCTGAATATTCTCACTTCTGATTATGCAACTGAGCAAGAAGTTAAATCCTATGCTCAATTCCTGTTTCTTTTAGATGGACCTGAGAAATCTGAAACTCTTAACAAGACTTGGGATATCTTAAATGATCTGAAACAAAAGCCCGAATTAAGAGAGAAAATTGCAAATAGAATCGAAAAACTCGACTCTATTCCCGATGGAACTTTTAAAGATCTCAAGGAAGACCAACGTTATTTCCTTGCGAAAAATCTTCTCATAAACTTTCCTGAGTTTTCTGATGTTTATGCGAAAAGATGTTTAGGTTTCCTAAAAGGAAACGTGGGGAAAAATCCCACGTCTCATTGCCAAAATTTTTATCGGGTCTTGAGAGAAATTGATTATAAAACGATTTCCCCCGTTGCTTTTGAAGCTTTATCTCCTTACTTCAAAGACCTTAAATCAATTCGATAAAACCAGCTCGCTGTTTTTCCAATCAAGCTTCGCCTCCCCCGTCGGAGT
>JAUHYH010000262.1 GCA_030426585.1 Bacteriovoracia bacterium | reverse complement strand
AGCATGAACTTCCCTTCCCTGATTTTGAATACGGTCTTAAACCCATCTTTGATCAACTTGTTCAAGATAGTGTCACCCAAGAGGTTGCACCTCATGTGGTAAACTAAGTCCCTTCCAGGCCCTCCTTTTACAAGGAGGGCTTCCTTCTTCTCTAGTCAAAAGGACTCAAATCACTTAAAGAGAGTTTGTAAAAAGTGGAAAATTATAAAGATCAATATCTAAACTCACTTCAACTAACAACTCTTTCTTAATCACTTCAACAATACGACGACAGGTATAACCATCACCATAGGCACTAGCTCCCACTTTTAAATTTGGCAACTTTTCCTTGAGAAGATACTTCTCACCTTCTGTCAGTATCAAAGAAGGATCTTGACCTACCAATTTTGATAATCCAGCTTCAAGAGATTCCTTTCTTTCTGTCACTAAACGAGTCACCAGTGTTGGTATAGAAAAACTTGCGGCTTCTTCTTGAATTCCTCCTGAATCAGTGACAATCAAAGAAAGCTGAGTATATAGCCACACCATTTCTTCATAGTTTATTGGAGGTATAATAAAGAGCCTCTCATCATAGCAGCTAGCTTCATCTACAAGTTTTTTAATCATCGGATTAGGGTGCATAGGGAAAATAATTTGTGCATCCATTTTTTTAGCTAATGCTACTGTTGATTTCACCACATCGACCAAAGATTGATTGAGATTCTCACGGCGATGTCCTGTCAATAAAATCCAATGCTTACTGCCATCAAGAAAAGAAAATTTACTCTTTAATCTTCTTTGTAGAACTATATTCTTAACAAGAATTTCCCGAGCCATTCTCAAAGCGTCGACCACTGAATTTCCAGTCTCGTAAATATAGCGAGAAGAAATTCCTTCATTGATTAGATTTTGTGTGGCTTGAGGAGTTGCAGAAAAATTATAATTTGCTAAAGAAGCTGTTAACTTTCGATTCATTTCTTCAGGAAAGGGATGCTTTAATGATCCTGACCGTAAACCCGCCTCGACATGCCCAACAGGAGTATTTGTATAAAAACCAGCAAGAGCTCCCACCAAAGTGGATGAGGTATCACCATGCACAAGAATAAGGTCATATTTTTCTTTCCTCATTTGCTCACACAAAAGTGGTAACGAAACAGACAGGGCATCTTCAATAGACTTACAGTATTGAGAAATATTTAAATTAAAACTTTCTTTGAGTCCAAAAAAATCAAGAATGGGGTTAACCATATCCTTGTGTTGCCCTGATAAACCAATATGTGCTTCAAGACTTTTGCAGTCATTAAGTTCTATAGCCAACGGAGCCATTTTTATGGCTTCGGGTCTTGTTCCAAAAAAAATCAATACTTTTTTCATAAACGCCTCTTTTACTCCACAACCATTTCATGGTTAACATTTAAAATGTTCTCAGAGTCTTGAATAAATTTTTTAATATTCACAAATTCATACCCCAAGTCCTTAAGTCCGTTAACAAGTCTCCTTAACTCTCTGACATCACTTTTATACTCCCCAATCCCCCCATGCGACTTAGATTGTAATAAAAAAGGATGAAAGAAAAGTGAGGCCCAGACATCTCTTAAAACCAAATTTCTTTTTGCATCTTTCAAAATAGCATCTACGTCCCTCTTTTTTCCATTGAACGAATTTCCTTGAACAACAATATTACCTAAATTCTCAGGCAGAACTCTTTGGCCATAATAGTCGCCATAAATTTCAAATGGAAAAAATTGTCCAAATCGATATTGAGAAGATGGACTATAAAAATCTTTAAAATAAGCTCTTTGATTAGATATAGGGTCAAGGTTACTAGGACTAAACTGCAACTCTACAAATTCCTCGTTGCTCAACATACCAACATCATTCTCAACAATGCTTAAATCATAAGTAATCCGACCCAAATTCCATTTAAAAACTTTTGCTAAAACCCTATACTCCACAGCAGAAGCTAAATAATGTGGCGTTAGCCATATGACAGGATAAATTTCGAGTTCAACCAGATCTCTATAAGCTTTTTCTAAGCGATTAAGTAGAAAATCAGGTCTTCCTGCAGAAACAGGCTTATTCTCAATGACATTCCAAAACTCAAAATCATCACCCGTATTACCTTTAGGATTCTTGACATCCTCTAAATGATGAGTGACTCCATGGAGGATAAAGTTAACATTATCATTATTCGCTTTTTGTACCCACGAATCAAAAGCTGGAATATCTTTCATCTGAATATAATCTTCCTCAGCTTGTGACGAAAGAGCGTAAAATGGAACAAGTGAAACATTAAGCGGCACTTCTTCTTCAGTGAATAAAGTTTTAATCGCATCCAATAACTCAACGGAAATTTTTGGATGCACATCTTCAATCCTAATAAAGGCAATAGGTTTTTCTCTTAAAGGTTCTTGATCTAAGATATCAAACAAAACGTCGCAAAAAATTAAGTAGCGATCTGCCTCATGAAAATAAGAAAAAGGTATATCCGCTACAAAGA
>JAUHYH010000063.1 GCA_030426585.1 Bacteriovoracia bacterium | reverse complement strand
AATGGTACCCTATATGGGTTAACAATATATGGTGGAGCTAATGATTATGGCACTGCTTTCCAATTTAACATTACTGAAAAAAAATTCAAAAAAATATTTGACTTCACAGAAGAAACTGGTTCACCAGCGCTATATAGTCATTTTTCATTTATAGAATCTTGCGAACCTGCAGCGGATATGGATACTTCCATAACAGTAAAAATTGGATCTCTAAAAGCTAATCAAATGGATGCTACGTACCAATGGGTTAATTGCGATAGCAATTATTTCCCTGTACTTGGTGAAACCAAACAAATTTTTAATCCTTCTTCCAGTGGAAATTTCGCTGTTCAAATATCAAAAAATAATTGTACCGTTCTTTCATCTTGCCATAACATAACAATCTTAGGCACCAATAATATCATCTTTGGAATCAGCGTTTTTAACTTCTTTCATTTTTTCAACAAACTCTTCAGCTCCTGAGAAAGCGAGTTGTGCAATGTATTTTTCGACTTCTGCTTCAGTCATTCCAATCCCATTGTCATGGATTCGAATTTGCTTTTTGGGTTTATCAATTTCTACCGAGACTTTCCCTTCAGGAAGTTCGGCATTTTGAGTTCGGGCAATAGTAGACCGTTTTGTAATAGCGTCACAGGCATTGGAAACAAGCTCTCTTAAGAAAATATCATGCTCAGAATAGAGCCATTTCTTAATGATGGGGAAAATATCGGTTGTCTGAACTTTAATACTTCCTTTTTTGGCCATTGAGGTGTCTCCTAATTTACAATTTTTACGAATACACCTATGAATATGGGAAGGAAGTGAGATGAGTCAAGGGATGGGTACCCCAAAGGGTTACGAAAAATTCGATAATACCGCGAAAACGACATTAATTTTGTCTACGGGGGGAACTATTGAGAAAACCTATGATGAGGAAGAGGGCTCACTAGAGAACCGAGAATCGGTAATTCAGAACAAAATATTAGACCGAATGCGTTACCCTTATCGTAAGTTTGTTGTGAAAGCGATTATGGCAAAAGACTCGCTCCACATGGATGATCAAGATCGGCATATCATTTTTAATGCCATCTCGAAATTTGAGGCGATGAATTGTCCTATTGTGGTTCTTCATGGGACGGATACTATGGATCAAACCTTGAAAGTTTGCTTTGAAAGAAATCAAGAAACACCAATCAGTGTCCCTGTTGTGTTCACCGGTTCCATGCGACCTCTGGGGTTCGTGGACAGCGATGCTCAACAAAATGTAACCGAAGCCATTCTTGCGGCGAATATTTTAGCGCCAGGTTTTTACTTAAATTTTCATGGGCAAATCTTTTTGCCTCCTTATTTTAGAAAAAATCGCGAGAAAAAAACTTTCGAAAAAATAGAGGACTGATAATGAGAGCATTGAGGGATTGGAACGTTGATGAAGCAACTCATTATCTCCAATCCAAAAACATTACTCTTGAAAAAGTGAAAGAGATTAAGCCAGCGGGTGAGGGCAATATGAATTGTACCCTGCGCTTTTTCTGTGACACACAAAGCTTTATTGTTAAGCAATCGAGTTCTTATTGTGAAAAATACCCTTCAGTAGCAGCACCAGTTGAAAGAATTCATGAGGAAAATAAATTCTATCAATTCACCAACGCCAACAAGAAATTAGAAGGAAAGCTTCCCCAAATTTTGAACTTTAATAAATCAGAAAATCTACTTGTGATGGAGGATCTTGGGAACGCGAATGATTTTTCTTATGTTTACACATCAGATGATAAAATTCCCTCTGATGAGCTCAAGCAAGTTGCAGAGATTTTGAGTGACATCCACAAAACAGAGACCGAGGGAGAGGTGTTCATTAATCGCAATATGAGATTGCTTAATCATGAGCACATCTATGATATTCCACTTAGACGTAATAATGGTCTCGATCTAGAAGGGATAACGAAAGGGCTCGCTTCAGTTGCGGGAAACTTAATCGAAAATGAGACCTATAAAAGAAGAGTGGCTGAATTAGGTGGGCTTTATCTTTATCAAGGGGAGTCGCTTCTTCATGGAGACTATTATCCTAATAGTTGGATTAAAACAGAAAAAGGTCTGTTTGTTATCGACCCCGAATTTGGATTTCTTGGTCTTGCTGAGTTTGATCTTGGAGTAACTATTGCTCACCTTCATCTAAGTCAGCATTCAGAAAAAAGTATCAATGATTTTCTGAATGCCTATGATTCAAAAATCGATACTTCTTTAGTGAACGCTTTTGCTGGAGTTGAAATTATGCGAAGACTGATTGGAGTCGCTCAGCTTCCTGTTCAATATGGAATAGAAAAGAAAACTGAATTGTTGGAGCTTTCTAAAAACCTAGTAGTTGGATCATAAACCAACCAACCGTCATAACCACGATAATTGAAATCAAATTCAAAAGTATTCCTGCCTTCATCATGTCTTTGATCTCAAGTTTCCCCGTTGAGAAAACAATGACATTTGGCGGAGTTGATATTGGCATTGAGAAAGCAAACGAAGAGGCGAGAGCAGCAGGAACGGCATAAAGAAGTACTGAGACTCCCTGTAACTGGGCTAAAGTAATGATTACGGGGAGGGCAATATTACAAAGCGCCACATTACTCATAACTTCAGTCAAGAAGAGGACGGAAGAAGTAATGATGAAAACCATTAAATAATCAGAGTTAAGGCTCAAATCTTTAAGCCATAAACCAACGATCTCTACAAGCCCCACTTGACTCATTCCATTCGCGAGGGCCAAGCCTCCACCAAAAAGAAGGATGATATTCCAAGGAAGTTTAGGGATATCGTTCTTGTCTAAGATAAACTCTCTTCTTCGTTGTTTGAGTCTTACGGGAATAAGAAAAACGGCAATACCTCCAATCATGGCGGTGAGGGTATCGTTGAAATAGGGATGACCGAGGAGTTTATTTATGGGGGATTTAAAAATCCAGAGTAGACACGTTATACAAAAAATAACGAGAGTAATTTTTTGCTCTCGACTCATGGGCCCTAATTCCGCAATTTTCTCTTGAAGGAAACTTTTAATATCTCCTCTCATTTTTATTTCAAAAGGGAATAGCCATTTTCCAACAAGAGTCCGCATAAGAATAAGAAGAACAAAAGCAACGGGAATTGTGGCCTTCATCCAATCAAAGAAATTAACTTTGATATTAACAGCATCAAGGAGCCCCATTAAGACGACGTTTGGTGGAGTTCCAATTGGAGTCATGATCCCGCCGATATTAGCTGAATAGGCTAAGCATAGCATCAGGGCAATCCCGAAGTTTTGAAAACTTTTTTCACTGCCTTCAGAATTATCTTGAACAAAAGTTAGGACAGCTGAAGCAATTGGAATCATCATAACAGTTGTGGCGGTATTACTAATCCACATACTGAGAAGTGTTGTCGATATAATGAATCCTTTGAGAATCCCTCCTGCAGAATCACCAGTTGCTTTAATGATATTCAAGGCAAAACGATCACTGAGTTTTGTTTTTTCTAATGCAATCGCAATCATAAACCCTCCCATAAAAAGAAAAATGATGGGGTGGGTATAGAAGGTGCAAACATTCTTTAAGGTCGTGACTCCCATAAGAGGAAAAAGAACTAAAGGAAAAAGAGCAATGATTCCCAAAGGTGCGATTTCAGTTATCCACCAAGAAATCATCCAAAAAGCAACACCGAGTAAACCCAGAGAGTCAGCGGGAAGTTCAGTAAGCTCTGCGATCAGGGACTTCCCAATAAACAAGGTGATCGCGACAAGAGGACCGAGCCAAAAGATAAAATTCGAAAATCTGGGGAAGTTAAATTTCATGTCTTTTTATTATTACGTTTTGGTAGAAAAGTGCCAACTTTTTGGGCCCCCAAATCTTTTACTCGGGTATTAGGGAAAGAATTTGAAATACCGATATATAATTATAGATACGGGCATATGATGAAACTTTTAATCTTATTAATGATTCTTATTTCTTGCTCTCCAACAGGTAATCGAGGAGGCAGAAGTACTGGGACCGCTTTTTCAGCAGCAGTGAATGGTTTGACCATGAATCATTTCGTCGATCCTGAAACAGGTAACGTGAGTGAAAAACTGAGTATCCCAAAAAACTATAGTGGTAATCTCTATCTTGCTGTCGATAATATTGACCGCTTGAGTGATAAAATTCTCTTTGCCCGATTACGTTTTGGAAAAGACCGAAATCACGTAAAAGAAATCCCTACCATTATTGGTTATGCTCCTTCTATCGTTCCGGGGCAGACTCAGCCTGTTTTGATTTTATCATTAAGTGCAAGACCCTTTCTTTCGGTTCCTTTAGAGTATGACCTCTTTGATTACAATACTTATAACTTTACTTCGAATACAGTTTCGATTGAGCAAAATAACAGAGATAAAGATCTTTATTGTAGAGGTCTTAATCTTGAAGACGATCCGACCGCTACTAATGGACAGTGTGACGGAGCAAATGATCGTTGCCTTTATGGTTATGCCAAGATCATTGATCGCGGTTTATATAACATAACAAATCAACAAGGCCTTTTTCCCACAGGTGCTCAAATCGAAATGGATGATCTCGATGGGTATTTTTCAAAATGTCTAAGCGATCAAGCGACACAGGTTTACTCTAACCAGTCTTTTGGTCTCGGAATGTTACTTACCGTAGCTGGAATTGATTATACTTATCGGGGACCTTATCAGCCCGTTAATTCACAGGTTTGGGCCATTAAATCAAATGCTATCTGGAATTCACAATATGGAATCTTTCAACAGTATTTAGGGAATAGTAGAAACATCGAACTTGGGTATGAATCAATGATGTTTCCAAGGTTTTCAAAAATTTCAATAAACTCTGGTGTTGAACACGTAGGGTCTGATGATCCTGGGGAAATGACTGAATTAAAAACAGACTTAGATAATGATGGCAAAAGTTATTGGATGAGTGGTTGTAATTTAAGAGTTGTTACCAAAAATGAAATCAATGAACACTATGGTTCCTGTAATGTTACTGCAGATATCGAAATCTTTTATAGAGAGAATGGAAACGAGGCCATCGTCGCTTCTTCGAGATGGGATAGCCAATCTCGGAAAGTAAAACTTCAAATTCTTCAAGAGGGTGATCTTTCGACAAGCAATGGAATCTTGAACCCTTCCTTTAGAACTTGCTCGAGTGACACTGCTTGTGCAGATAACGAATGTTGTTTTAATGGGCGGTGTTGGTCAGACCAACTTGTCTCCCAGTGCGGGGGAACTGCAAACAATGCAAGACCCAACGGTGAACTTTGTTCTGACAACCTCGGAAACGCCCTAGATACTCTATGCCTTTCTCAATGTTGTCGGGGCCCTAACTCTGGAAATGAAACCGCTGGGATTCGTTGCCGAGCAAATGATCCAAGCTTAGGAGTTTATTGTAATAAGCCCGTCGGAGCGACCTGCATTTACCCCCAATCTTGTAGCCGCCAGCTGGTGACCAAGGAAAGGCTCATCAGAAATTCAAATACCCCAGGAGACTGTGAAGTTCGGCTTTGTAAGTCCTGTGAATACCAAACCTGCGATCTTACTTCTTTTACTTGTCAGGCCAGAGAGGATGATGGAACCACTATCGAGTTTGATCCGAATAATCCGAATTGTGCAGCTGCGGCCCCCGAGAGTTCTGAGTGGACCTGTCAGGGTGACCCAGACTATAACTCGTTCACGTGTCCTTAATAGATTTTATTGATTTGATTCCTCTTATCGAGATGTTTACCCTTAGAGGATGGATATATTTCTTGATCACATCGCAATAGCTGTTAAAAACCTAGAAGAGTCAGTGAAGAACTTTGAAACCCTCGGATTGAAATTTTCTGATGAACGGGAAGTCGTTGAATCGCAAAAAGTTAAAACGGCCTTTGCTCCTCTCGATACCCATGCTCACCTGGAACTTTTAGAACCTACTTCTGAAGAGAGTACAATTGCTAAGTTTATTGAAAAGAAAGGAGAAGGGATTCACCATTTTTGCTTAAGGGTTAAAGATGTAAAGAAAACCCAAGCCGAACTTGAAGCCAAAGGAATGAAGTTAATTTACGATGAACCTTTTATTGGGGCAGGAAACTGTTTAGTAAACTTTATTCATCCTAAATCTATGAATGGTTGCTTGGTAGAGATTTCCCAAAAGTTGGAGGATTAATGCAGGGTCAGATGTACAAACCGCCACTGACATATACCAATAAAATTATAGTTATTTTTGCAGCTGTCATTTTCTTCGCAACTGCAATCCTTAAAGCTTATGGTGGGATTGATCTCACTCATATTCTTGGACTTACTCCGACGAAGTTTTTTGATGGTAATATCTATCAACTTTTTACCTATTCTTTTGTGCAAACAGGACTACTTGGGGCCTTATTCAATTGCCTTATTGTTTGGTTTATTGGGGGAGACCTTGAACTTAATTGGGGCCGATCATTTTATAGAAAATTTTTAGGTTATGTTGTTTTTTCAACAGGTGCCTTCTACTTATTAATTTCTTTTTTGGTTTGGGGAACTAAAGGAGGTTACACTTTTCTTGGCTTACAAAGCCTCTGCTTAAGCCTTCTTGTAGCCTATGCCATGGTTTACTCAGACCGCTACCTAACTTTTATGTTTCTCTTTCCGATGAAAGCGAAGTATTTTTGCCTGCTGCTATGCGTCCTCGAGATTTATGGCGTCCTTGTTTCTGCCTATGCTCAATCTGCCTGGGCCCACCTCTTCGCTATGGCCTTTAGTTACCTCTACTTGAGAAACCTTTCAAATAAAGCTCAAGGAAAGCCGTTTCTCCCTGAAAATTGGTTCAAAAAGCGACCTAAGAAGCGTCCCAACCTGAGTATCGTCAAAGACGATAAGGATGATGAACCTAAATATTGGCATTGAGCACAAGCTGTGTTAATTCTTAAGCCTTGTCGATAATAGGGAGGGAGCAATGCTTCTAAAACAAGCACTTGAAGATAAACTTATGGATTACCGAGTTCGTGACAGACTTCTCGAAGAAGGAAAAGTTACGAAAGAAGAGCTCGAAAAGTTTTTGAAAAGTCTTCCTGATGATGAGCAGAAGCTCAAAGAAACGAAAATCGATTAGTCACTTTTTAAAGCGACACTAATTTTAAAAAGTAATCATCTCTAGATTGCTTATTCTTCGATGTCATTTAAAGGGAAACCCTTTCTAAGCAAGTCGGGATCGACTTCGTTGATATACTCATTTTGAAATGATTCTCGGGTGCGCCAGTTTTTACTAGCTTCGGCCAATGTTTCTCTAAACTGTTTTTCTATTTCTAGAAACTTTGAATATTTAGGATGAGTTTGAACTTTTTTAATAGTCTTTGTTTCATATGTTCCTTCATTTGGACCCGGAACTTTTACTGACACTTCAATATTACTCTCTAGCTCATTATAGAAACTTTTACCTAACTTCTTTTTTAAATATCTAAAATAACAATCTTCAAAGTCTTCGCTTCTTTGGTCTAGGTTGTCGACATAACTTGGGTCACTTGGATTTAATAAATTGATACAAGCTTCAACTCGAGTCTTATTAGATTTAAATAGGTTGGTGATTGTATAGGTTGAGAAAGCCGGTAAGCTCACTCCTGTTAAGAAGGTACCACCAACAACAAGAACTCCATAGCGTCGGTAAAAAACAGCAAATTTATCAATCCCAGCCACAATGACATCATAACCACTTTCAGCTTCTAGTTGCTCGTCTCTAAGTTTTTTTAGTCGAGCAAGTTTTTGCTCTTCAGTCTTAGCTTCTCTTTTTAGAAAGCTTGGAACAATCAGGTCAATAAGTTCTTGATGAGTTTCATGAAGTCTGAGTTGAGACTTCGCAAGCTCTTCAGGACGAAGTTCTATAATTTCTTTTGTCGGTTTATCATAAGGTTTCTTTTCAAGTATTCGAGAAAGTTCTTGGTATATTTCAGAAAATTCCTCAACATTATAAAGTTTTTCGGAACTTTGATAAGCATCGAGTTCTCTCCATAATAAATCTAACTGAGATTGTAGAATCGCCTGTTTATGTTCAAGTTTAAGAATGCTGCCCAGTCTAAAGCCGAGAAAGCTATTTCCTGTGATTTGAATAATTTCATTATTGATTGCATTCATGAGTTGTTGCTTATCATCTTCATCTTTTACAAATCGTGAATATTTTCTATCAAGGACAACGTCACCTTCATATAAGGTATAGAGCTCTGCTCTTTTGTTAAAGCTTCTCATCTTCTCAAGCTCGACAAGCTGATTCTCGAGAGAGATAACTCTTTCAAGTAGTTTATCTTTTAGTTTAGGATAGTTTTTATAAGCCTCAATCCATGAGTTCACAGAGTTTGGCGCCATTTCAAAAAGTTCTTTTGAAGCTTCCGGCCATTTGTTTACCTCATCAGGAGAGACTGTAAACTTTTTTCTGAAATAATGAATTTGGGTAATTGTAGATTCAGGGTCCGTAACATAATAAGCGGGAATCATTCCTCTTTTGCGATTGAGGTTACGAACTCTTTTTAAAAAGGCTTTACGCCATTTAGGTTTATAAATCCAATTAGTGAATCGATTTAAAGTTGCTCGTAAATTAGAAACCTTAATTGTTTCGGCATAGATTTCTTTCGTTTTATTTTTGATTTCTGATTTGGAGAGAGTGAATAGCTCACAATGAGGTCCAGCCTGAAGTGTTAATGAAAAAAATGATAGAAGAATTATTTTATACATAAACGTTTTAAATCACGTTTATTGTATCACGAAGCGAGTAAACAGAACTTTCTGAATGAGTTTTTTCCCAACTCTAAGGTTGATATTGTTTTTAATCTTCTCAGCGAGAAGTATCTTCCCTGATACTGTAGAAATCTGATCAGGCGTCATCGCTGATGTTGTCTCAATAATAATGCTAATGATTTGGTGTTTATAACCATGCTTTTTATCATCGATTTCATCTCGAAATCTTTCTTTCATGAGAACAAGATGAACTTCGGTATCAAGGTAATGAAGGCGAGTTCTCGAAGAAAGAAGATTGATTGTAAGTTTAGGAAGAGCGTACGGAGGACTCTTGGTTTCAGCAATTGCGTTTTGGTTGAACTCATCAAGTTCCGCATTGGCATCAGTGTAAGGTTTCATTTTTGATTGAGCGTAAAAAACATAACCAACAGCTGCAACAAGCAGAACGTTCAATCCTAGAAGAATTTTGTCAAAAAGGGGTTTTCCCGTCATGAGAATATTATAGCAGAGTTAGAGAGATAGTGGAGTGTAGGGAAGGTCTAAATCCTTAGCGACTTGCTCATAAACTAGATCGCCTTTGTAAGTATTAATCCCTTTGAGGAATACTGGATCAGACTGGGCGGCTTTATCAACTCCAAGTCTTGCAAGGAGGCGAGCATATTTCAAAGTAACGTTTGTAAGGGCAAAAGTTGAAGTTTTTGGAACAGCACCGGGCATATTAGCAACACAATAGTGAACAACATCATCAACCACAAAAGTTGGATTCTCATGAGTCGTTGGTTTACATGTTTCGATACAGCCACCTTGGTCAACGGCAATATCAACAACCACTGAACCTGGCTCCATTTGTCTAATCATATCTCTTGTCACGAGTCTTGGAGCTTTAGCCCCTGGTACAAGAACAGCGCCAATAACGAGGTCTGACTGAACAACACATTCTTCAATATGTTGAGCATTTGAAAAGAGAGTTGTGAGTCTATTTTCAAAAAGGTCATCCATTTCAGCCAGTCTTTTAGCTGAAAGATCTAGAACAGTAACATCGGCCTCAAGTCCCATCGCCATCTTTGTTGCGTTTGTACCTGCAACACCACAGCCGATGATCGTAACCTTAGCGCGACGAACACCCGGAACACCTCCGAGCAGAACCCCTTTTCCACCTTTATTTGCTTGAAGATATTGGGCCCCGACTTGCGTTGCCATTCTTCCAGCAACTTCACTCATAGGAACGAGTAGTGGGAGTGAACCATTAGTTTCTTGGATGGTTTCGTAAGCGATGCTAGTACAGCCTGACTTCATGATTCCTTCCGTGAGTTCTTTATCAGCAGCAAGGTGAAGATAGGTATAGAGTAAGTGGTGTGGTCTTAGAAGAGCAATTTCATTTGGCTGAGGCTCTTTGACCTTAACGATCATTTCCGACTTTTCAAAAACGTCCTCAAGTGACGGAAGACTTTTTCCTCCAGCGGCCTCATACTCTTCATCGGATATTCCAATTCCTGAACCGACTCCAGCTTGGAAATAAACTTCATGACCGTCCTCGACTAGTTGACGAACTCCCCCAGGTACCAATCCGGCCCGGTTTTCGTTGTTCTTAATCTCTTTTGGAACTCCTACAATCATTTAGCGTACTATTTTCCTATAATTTATCTTTACGTCAGTTTGGCTTAGAATATTTCATAAAATCAATAAGAGATAAATCTTTTTCTGAGGACTCCTAGGTGAAAATTATGGTTATTTTGAGACATCTACTTTTGCTGCTTTTATGTTTGAACTTTGTGCACTGTTCAACAGCTCCTGTAGCTGAAACCCAGGAGGGTCTTCACCAGGGGATCTACCAGATTGATGCCCGGAAATATGTCTTAAAAAACGGGATGACTTTGATTCTTTCTAAGAATGAAAAGCTCCCCGTATTTTCGATTTATACCTACTATAAGGTTGGATCAGTTCATGAAACGCCGGGGATGACAGGTTCCTCTCACTTCTTAGAGCACATGATGTTTAAAGGGGCGAAGAAGTATGGGAAGGGGCAATTTGATAAAGTGATTGAGGCTAACGGGGGCTCATCAAATGCCTACACGAGTTATGATGAGACAGCTTATTATGAAAATATGCCTATCTCAGCACTCGATAATATACTCGATCTAGAGTCTGATCGGATGCAAAACCTCCTCCTCGATCCTAATGATTTCAATAAAGAAAAACAAGTTGTTCTTGAAGAAAGAAAAATGCGCTATGAGAATTCTCCTCGCGGACAACTTTATATTGGGGTAATGAATAAAGTTTTTAAAGGAACTCCTTATGAAGTCCCTGTTATTGGAACCGTTAATGATATTAAGGGAGTTTCAAGAGATCAGGTGTATGAATATTTCAAGGACTTTTATGCCCCCAATAATGCGATCATGCTAATTGTGGGGGACATTGACTATGAAGACACTCTTCAAAAAGTAAAAGCTTCTTTTGAACCCATTCCAGCCTCTAAGAATGTCGCAGCTATTCAGAAAGTAAGAGAAAAAGGATTCGAAAATAATTTAAAGAAGAATGTGACTGCCAATTATCATGGGAAATCTGAAAACCCGTTATTCGCACTTGCTTTCCCTGGAATTAAATACGGAACAAGAGAGGGCTACGTTGGAGATCTTCTCGCGACAATCCTCGCAGGCTCTAATAGTTCTTACCTCAATCAGAAATACGTTGCTTCAGCGAAACCATCACTTTCAAGTATCGATGCTTCAAATTACACCTTAAAACATACAGGCGTTTTCTTTGTGATGGGTGAGTTGATTAATCATAATAAAGTGTCTTCTATGAAATCAGCCTTACTGAAAGATTTTAAAAAGTTTTGCTCAACTGAAATTACTGATAGAAGTGTTGAAAAAGTAAAGAATCAGTATCTTCTCAGATTCTATAAAGAGCTAGAGACAAACGCAGGGGTTGCCCGTTACTTGGGAACAATTGAGTCTTATCTGGGAGATTTTAGAAAGTATGTTGATGAAATAAAGATTTATCAATCGATTAAAACTGAAGAAGTTAAAAAAGCTTGTGATGATTTTTTATTATCTAAAAATCATTATTTCATGACAGTTTGGAAAAAAAATAAAAGAAAATTGAACTTATAAGGATAAAAAAATGAAAGTTGTTGGACTTGTTTTATTGTTTTGGATTTTTTCAGCCCAAGCTGTTGATAAACTTAAGGTTGAGAAAATGAACTGGGATGGTGTTGAGGTTGTTTGGCTTGAAGAGGATCGTTTTCCTACTTATGACGTCATGATCTACTATGGAGAAGGTGCTCTCGCCGATGAAAAGGGCAAAGAGGGACAAGTGAATATGATGTTCGAGATGCTGACAAACGGAACACCAAAGTATTCCCAAGCTCAGCTTGCTGATAAATTTGATTTCTACGGCACTTCGCTCGATTCGACACTGACTCATGAGTACAGTGCTCTTTCTTATTCAGGACTGGCTCAAAATGCAATGAAGGTTACTGAACTTGTTTGTCATGTAATTAACGAAGCGAATTATCCCAAAAAAGAGCTCAGCTCGGTAAAGAAAAGGGCTATTGGAAGCCTGAATAACCTCATTGCTAATCATGGGGCCTTAGCAAATCGTATTTTTCGGAAAATCTCATTTGGAGAGTCTCCTTTTGCTACAAACACAACGGGAACAATCCAATCATTAAAAGAAATGCAGAGAGAAGATCTTCTCGCGGCAAGAGATCACTTTAATAAAAAAATCTATAAAAAGATTTTCATTTCGGGACCGAAAGAGGTTTTAAAAATTAGAGAAGCTTTTAAGAAAGATTGTCATTGGGGAAAACAAGCAGATCTTTTTCAAAGAACGAAAAACCCTCCTAAGCAATTTTATGGTTTTGAGGTGAATAAAAAAAGCAAGGT
>JAUHYH010000062.1 GCA_030426585.1 Bacteriovoracia bacterium | reverse complement strand
ACGGCGGCCGTAACTATAACGGTCCTAAGGTAGCGAAATTCCTTGTCGGGTAAGTTCCGACCTGCACGAATGGCGTAACGATTTCCCAACTGTCTCAACTGGAGGTCCAGCGAAATTGGAGTGTGCGTGAAGATACGCACTACCCGCGGAAGGACGAAAAGACCCCGTGAACCTTTACTGTAACTTGGCATTGGGTTTCGATTAACAATGCGTAGGATAGGTGGGAGGCGTTGATCCATGCGTTCCGGCGTATGGGGAGTCAACCTTGAAATACCACCCTTTGTTAATTGGAATCCTAACCTACTGTCGTGATCCGGCAGGGGGACAATGTCTGGTGGGCAGTTTGACTGGGGCGGTCGCCTCCTAAAGAGTAACGGAGGCGTACTAAGGTTCCCTCAGCCTGAATGGAAACCAGGCGTAGAGTGTAAACGCATAAGGGAGCTTGACTGCGAGGCAGACATGCCGAGCAGGTGCGAAAGCAGGTGTTAGTGATCCGGTGGTCCCGTGTGGAAGGGCCATCGCTCAACGGATAAAAGGTACTCCGGGGATAACAGGCTGATCTCCTCCAAGAGTTCACATCGACGAGGAGGTTTGGCACCTCGATGTCGGCTCATCACATCCTGGGGCTGGAGCAGGTCCCAAGGGTTCGACTGTTCGTCGATTAAAGTGGTACGCGAGCTGGGTTCAGAACGTCGTGAGACAGTTCGGTCTCTATCCTCCGTGGGCGCATGAGATTTGAGAGAAGCTGACCTTAGTACGAGAGGACCGGGTTGGACGAATCCATGGTGTACCGGTTGTGGCGCCAGCTGCATTGCCGGGTAGCTAAATTCGGAAGGGATAACCACTGAAAGCATCTAAGTGGGAAGCCCATCTCAAGATAAGATCTCATAGGAAACTTGTAGACTACGAGTTTGATAGGCTGGGAGTGTAAGTACCGTAAGGTATTCAGCGGACCAGTACTAATAATCCATTTGCTTTAGACTCTAATTTGAATCTGTTCATAATTGTGTGAACCAAAAAAAATCAGCTCGAATCTTCCTTTTTGAAGACAGAGGAATGTTTTGCTAATGCAACAAAACATTCCAAAGTTTTCATACCTCTTAATTCTGTTTTGTAATTTTCAAAGATTGTTGTATAAACAACAAACTTCAAAGATTGCTCTTTTTAATTTTTAATACCCAATACGATTTGGGTGTATCGATAGCGGTAGTGAAACACCTGGTCCCATCCCGAACCCAGAAGTTAAGCCTACTTGCGGCGAAAATAGTGCTAGGGCGACTTAGTGCCAAAATAGCAAGATGCACCCATCTTTTATACATAAGCCCGGAGAATGTCGCGAATGCAACAACCCGGGCTTTTTTTTGTCCAATTTTCCAAATACTTCGTCAAAGTTACTTTCACTGGTTGCGACGTGCTTATTGTACGCCTCACCATCTCAATTAACTTTTCCTGGTCTTTGAAAAAATTTAACTTCAAAACCAATCGCTAAGCTCAGGTATAGGGAAATCTTAAAACTAAATCAAAATCACACCAGTTTCAGCTAGTTCAAATTTTTAAATTTTTCACCAAATATACCGAAAAGAATAAAGTTAAGAACCCCGTAAATAAAGGACTTCAGTGGCTACACCGATTCTTATTTGTGATCCCGATTCAGAGTGGGTTAAGCAGCTCAAAGAACATTTGGAGAAATACCAGTATGAAGTTCATACAGCTGAAAATGGTAAGGTCGCGCAATCGAAGTTATATAAGACAAAATTCACTGCAATAGTTTTAGATTTTGCGACTAAAGATAATTCAAGTCTTAGTGTTTTAAAATATATCAAATTAAATTCACCATCAATGAGAATCATCTACACTCTTTCGAATGTTGAAAAAATGGAAGAAGATCTAGGGCTTTCTACTAATGATCTCAAGCATCTTGGTGTTTATGATGTTGTTGAAAAACCAACGACAGTCGAAGAAATAACAAAACTTATCGAGCATTATAGTAACCCAAAACTTTGGTCAAAGGTTGAAAGTACGGATGGGGTACAGGCAGAAGAAGAGATTAGTGCTCCCGATGAAGAGTTTGATAAGATTCCTGCTAAAACTTTTTTTAGTGGGAACCAAACGATTTATGATATTTACGTACGCTTAGGTGCGAATAAATATGTAAAAGTTCTTCATAAGGGCGATAACTTTGAAAAAAGTAGACTTGATTCTTATCTTAACGAGAAGAAGGTAGAGTTTTTTTACTTCAAAATCGAAGATCGACTTATCTATATCAATTTTATGAACAAGCTTCTTTCTAAAATTACCGATAATGACAAGGTTTCAGTTTCTTTGAAGGGAAAAATCGCTGAAAACCTAGCCGATAAGTATATTTCTGAAATTCACACGAAAGGAATGAACCCTCGTTTGGTAGAAGAAGGAAAAGATGTTTGTGATAATATTTATAGTCTCTTTAATTCACAATCAAATTTCAGAGAACTCCTAGATGACTTTAACGATAAAATTGCCAATTCTCCAGATAACGGATTTATTGTTTCTTTTTTCTCAATCGCGATAGGGAAAAAGCTCAGTTGGGTAACCCCTCGAAGTATAGAACATCTTGGGATGGGGGCAATGATTCACGATATTGGAAAGATGAAGCTTCCTGAAGAAATCAGAAATAAAAAAATTATCGATATGGAAGAAAGTGAACTTAAGGAATATAGAAAGCATCCTAAATTGGGCTATGAAATTCTTGAAGACTATCCCTTTATTGCTGAACCAGTTAGACAAATTGTTATGCAGCATAGGGAGTGCTTAGATGGTTCTGGTTACCCTCTTGGGTTAACAGGAATGAAGGTTTTTCCGATGGCCAAAATAGTGGGCCTTGCAAATGCTTTTGTCGAGCATGTTGCTGAAAGTGGAAAATCACCAGTAGAAGCGCTTCCATCTTTTGTTAGAAACCCTGATAACCTGCTTCATTATGATAATGTAATGGTTCGAGCTTTGATGGAAAACTTTATTATTGCCAAGAAAAAAGCTTCATAGAAAATCAACAACTCTATCAACAATCTCTTTTGCTTTTAGAATTTTAAAATGACCTAAACCTTCTGTCATATGAAGATGAGAGTTTGAGATTGTCTCATTCAATTTTAAAGCATTTCGATAATCAGTTCTATTATCTTCTTTGTCATGAATTAATAGAGTTTCTGCTTTAACTTTATCCATAAGAGAGTCCGTTTGAACTTCAAGAAATTTCATCTGATAACGATCCTCAATACTTTTTACAACATTGTTCATAAGATCCATTGGAAATCCATTCCGGTTTGCCCAGCTCTCAATATAAGTGAA
Source organism: Bacteriovoracia bacterium (assembly GCA_030426585.1). Taxonomy (GTDB): domain Bacteria; phylum Bdellovibrionota; class Bacteriovoracia; order Bacteriovoracales; family Bacteriovoracaceae; genus JAUHYH01. Next base: position 9,241 of record JAUHYH010000062.1, on the reverse strand, counting down.
CAAGTTTAAGTGTCCTGATATCCAAATAAGTTTTGTATCGGAAGTATTAAACATATCGGTAACAACTTTTACGGCTGACGTACACCCCATAGAATGGGCCATAATGGCTTTTACATCCTTGCAGTCTTCAGATACTACTCTTAAAGATTCAATAAACTCCATTACATGAGAGAACTTTTTATCTGAATCACCGTGTGCGGGAGCATCGAATGCTATTACGGAATAACCTTTTTCTACTAGAGGGATAATAAACTTTGAAAACTGAACCCCTCTTGCACCCCAACCATGGGCAATAATAATCTCTGGGCCTTCACCCCAGCGATAAGAATAAATGGATTCATCAGTAATCGGAAGATGATGAAGTTTACTTTTCGCGTTTAGTAGAAAATCCAATTCCTCATTACTCGTTCTATAGGGCTTTACTTTAAAACCTGCTTCTATAATTTTTTTATTAACAAATCCTGGGGCAACTTTGTGGGCCACTTTTAAAAATTTGTTCGCAATTCTTTGGTTAAAAGAAAGACTCATAACTCCTCCGGAGAGTAACTGAATTTTAAATTTGTATAAGCGTCAAGAAATCTTTCTTGAGACTTCTCATCGCCAAGTAATCGGTGATAAACATGAAATGAGATAACATAACCATAAAGCTGAAAGGCAAATTGTTGAGAGTCACAATCTTTAGCAAGTTCATTTTCTTCAACTGCAAGATCAACTGCTTTAGCAAAAGAGTCTAGCATCATCGTTTGGTAATGCTTTATATGTTCTCGGATTTCACCAGGGCGATCATCAAATTCAATAATTGCCGAAATAAAAGGGCAGCCCCCTTTTTTTTGAGTCGTACTCCAGTTCAACCAATTAGAGATCATTTGATCGAGGCGTTGCAGTCCGCGAGGGGTTTTAAGGGCAGGGCGGATCACTTCATTGGTAAATTCTGTAGCGGCATAATCAAGTACCATTTTTTGGAGTTTTTCTTTAGAGTTAAAGTGACCAAAAAGCCCACTTTTACTCATCCCAACAGACTTAGCCAAACCCCCAATAGTGAGAGCTTCAAAGCCAATTTGTCTTGAAAGCTGGAGGGCCGAATTAAGAATATAATCTTTTTTACTCATGCACTAATTATAGCACGATCGTTCGTTTTGGTAAAGTCTGTAACTATCTAGAAATACAGACATTTATTGATATGATTTCTCTATGCAGGTGACGAAAACACAAATTTTTTATCGGGTGATGAATGCTTGGTTTCTCTTTTCAGGTTTTCTTTATGCCAATTTGTTTTTCCATGCCGGGGATCGGTATCCTGTAAACATTCTCTCCTCTTATTTTTTCCTAATTCTTTTACCCCTTATTTTTTTTCTTTCAGGTTTTCTCGCAAGAATTAGAAAAAAAAGAGAAATCTATGCTTTGTTTCGAAAGTTCGTTGAAAAGATATCGACAAACTTAGATACCTCTTTGATTAAAAGCGAATTTCACCTCAACGGGCTTTTATTCTCAGTGGGGGGATTCTTTTCTCTTATTCTTAAAATTCTTTTAACAGACATTTATTTTGGTTGGGATTTTCTTTTCAATTTCTCTCCTGGATTTATTGCTTTTTTTACAGATTTATTTTCACTTCCTTGGTCGTGGATTTGGAAGTCTGCCCAACCGAGTCTTGAACTTATTTCAAATACTCAATTGATAGAGATGAGTTCTGATTATTTGCAAAAGATTCAATCAACAAGAGAAAAAGCAGGAATCGGAGACTGGAGAGCCTTCTTCGTAGCTAGTTATTTGTTTTATGCTTTTGTGCCACGCTTTGTCTTGTGGGCTTATCATTTTCGAAAGAGGATTAAACCATGAGAAAGCATTGGAAAATAATTCTTATATTATTGGTAGAGGTTGTCTTGGTTTGGAATCAGGGAGTGATTCCTCAAAATCAGGAATATCATAACTTTGCAGACGTTCGAACTTTTTGGGGCATTCCTAACTTCTTTGATGTTGTTTCAAACCTTCCCTTTATTTTCTTTGGAGGATGGGGAGTCATTGAAGTTTTTAAGAACTATTCTAAAATCCCTTATGCCTTGTCATGGTTGTTTCTCTTTATTGGTGTTTTGCTAGTCGCTCCGGGATCAATGTACTACCACTGGAATCCTAATGATGTGACACTTGTCTGGGATCGACTTCCTATGACAATTGGTTTTATGGCGCTATTGGTTGGTGTTTTTAGTCTTTATTTTCCTAATCGTTATGAGAAATTATTATTACCTTTTGCCATTTTTCTGGGATTTGGAAGTATCTATTATTGGGTAAACTTTGGGGACTTAAGGATTTATTATATTGTTCAATTAACAGCAATAATTATTATTCCTCTGTTAACCATTCTTTATAAGAACCCCAAGGTTAATGTTAAATATTTGATTGGGGCATTCTTGTTTTATTTTGCAGCAAAGCTGACGGAAACCTTTGACGATCAAATCTTTGTCTTTTCCCCACTCTCAGGGCATACCATCAAACATGTCCTTGCCGCTTTTGCCGTAGGTTGTTTCGTAAAACTTAATCAGGCTTTACAAAGCGAGTAAGAATATATCTTCAATCTCTCTTTTATTTTGAAGAAAAGGTACAGGGCGCTCGTTATTTCTTGAATCAAAAAGACTGTCAAATTTAACTTGAGTCTCTTCAAGAGAAATCTTTTCGCCATTTATATAGAGTAGGATAGGTTCGAGTATTTCTCCTTCAACTCCCATTTCAGCGATTTGATCAACATCAATGGTATAACGACCAATTATTTTTGTGGTTCGGAAGGGGATATCTTCAAAAACTTTATAATGAAGTTCAGAGCAAACAATGGTTTTACTGCTCTCGACATCAAAAGAGAAGTCATACCTTTTACCAACTTGAGAGAAAGCTCTTAAAATATATTCTCTTTTTTGTTCCGTGGAGACTTCTTTTCGATATCTAAGAATTACGAAATCGTCGATATCAGAAAAATGCTCCAGAGAGTTAAATTGAACTCCAGGACGAAGGGCCTCAACAATTGTTGCTCCTTGATCGATTTTATCATGATAAGGCGTAATATGAGGATGATAATAAATGCCCAAATCGATAAGGTCCTGCTTGGATCCGACATAGATGGCCGCATGCCCCCAATAACCAGGAATAAATTTGTCTGTAAGTCTAAAAGGTGTTTTCTCTAGAATAATATCGAGTGGTTTTAGGTTTTGATAAGCATTATCGAGGAAGTTTTGGTCATTAAGGAGAAGTCCATCTCTCGATTGAAATAAACCAGCCGTATTCCCAAAACCTTTACTGATTCCGTAAAACATCTTCTCCGTGAAATTTGAAACTCCATCGCCTATGGTCTTAAAAGTAAGCCCTAGATTTTTTCCGATAAGCTTGAAAAAGTTCTTTGTTTTAGCAAAACCTTTTACCGGGATAAGCTTCTGAAAAGTATAACTATGAATAATGGCATTCTCTGCCACTTTTAAAACGGGATATCTTTCAAATTGATCTTTATGCTTGAGGTAGATTTCTTGGAATATTTTCTTTGCTTTACGAAATTGCTTTCTGTTTTTGAGAGAATAAAATTTCCGAACGGTTTTTCTGAAGAGGTTTTTCTTTTTTTCAATGGCTTGGTCTTTTTCATTTAACAACTTTCGAAGCCGTTTGTTGTTATTAAACTGTGAATAAGTAAGTAGATAATTATCAGATAAAGTCATTGCGAGGGCGAAGGCCGTTAAAGTGTTTTTGACTTCCTCGTGTTCATTCTCATATCTTTTAATTCTGATTGATCTAAGATCTCGAGCGTAATGATTAAGAAATTTTTCCGCTTTATCTCCAAAGAGGAATCTCTCCATGGCCTCATCGTTGATAGTGTTGATATCAAAACCAGTGAGTGGGCGTTCAGATTTATAGATATTGTTAATTAAGTCCTGATTGATAATGATCTCTAGTCTATTTGCGAGGGCTGTTTGAATAAATTTTTGAAGATTATCAGTCTCTATCTCGGGGACTGTTTGAGTAAAACTCGTTAAAGATACCGATGATAAAAGAATGATGATCAATCTCAACATTGAGAAACTCCTTACTCTCTGAATTCGCACGAGTCGGAGACTATAACAGGATTAGATGCAATGCAATGAAAGGTCATCCCAATTGTAAATTCTCCTTACTCTAATGCCTGTATTTTTGATCTGAGAGAAGATGAATTTGGCATTTCTGAGTAAAATTTCAATTCTCATGATTCTTGAGTAACATGATAAGGCAATAAAAGTCCTGTATTTTTGGAGAGTTATGGAACCGTTGAATTCCTCAGTCCAGTCTGGCTCAGCCGACTTTAAACAAAACCAATCCGCATACCAAAAACTTCTCTCAGAGCTTAGAGATCGAAAGCAAAAAGTCCAAACGGATTTTCGTGGCTCTGCTATTGAAAAACATCATAAAAGAAAAAAGCTGCTTCCCCGAGAAAGAATTGAAAGAATTCTCGACCCTGGCTCACCTTTTTTAGAATTTAGCTCGCTTGCGGCTTGGGAAATGTATGAGGTTGATGTTCCTAGTGCAGGAATTGTTACAGGGATTGGAAAAGTTCATGGAATAGAATGTCTTATCGTCGCCAATGATGCCACTGTAAAAGGGGGAACCTATTTTCCCATGACAGTAAAAAAACATTTGAGGGCCCAGGAGATTGCTCTTCAAAACCGTCTTCCTTGTATTTATCTTGTTGATTCAGGCGGGGCGTTTCTTCCCATGCAAGATGAAGTCTTTCCTGATAAAGAGCACTTTGGGAGAATCTTTTATAATCAAGCGGTCATGTCTTCAAAAGGGATCCCACAAATTGCAGTTGTTTGTGGTTCTTGTACCGCGGGTGGGGCTTATGTTCCGGCTATGTGTGATGAATCGATTATTGTTAAAGGCAATGGGACAATTTTTCTCGGAGGTCCTCCACTTGTAAAAGCAGCTACTGGCGAAGATGTTACTGCAGAAGACTTAGGGGGAGCAGACGTTCATTCTAGAGTTTCAGGAGTGACGGATCACTATGCCCAAGATGAAGAAGAAGCTTTGGCCATGGCCAGAGATATTGTAGAAACCCTTAATCATAGGTCTTACCGAGAAGATAATCTCAAAGCTGCTAAAAAAGAAGTGAAAGAACCTTTATATCCGATAGAGGAGATTGAGGGGATTATCCCCCATGATTCTCGTAAGCCTTTTGATGTGAGAGAAATCATTGCTCGGCTCGTTGATGGTTCTGAATTTCAAGAATTTAAAAAGAATTATGGTGAAACTCTTGTTTGTGGTTTTGCAAACCTTTATGGAATGCCTGTTGGAATTGTAGCCAATAATGGAATCCTTTTTAGCGAAAGTGCCGTTAAAGGTGCTCACTTTGTTGAACTTTGTTGCCAGAGAAAAATCCCTCTTTTATTTCTTCAAAATATTACAGGATTTATGGTCGGGAAAAAGTATGAATCAGAAGGGATCGCGAAACATGGGGCTAAGCTTGTGACTGCAGTTTCATGCGCTCAAGTTCCCAAGTTGACGCTTATTATTGGTGGGTCTTTTGGTGCCGGTAATTATGGAATGTGTGGGCGTGCCTATAACCCGAGGTTTTTATGGATGTGGCCAAATGCTAAGATCTCAGTAATGGGAGGCGAGCAAGCAGCTGGTGTTTTAAGCACTGTAAAGCAAGCGGGTCTCCATTCAAAAGGCAAAGAACTCATGAATGACAAGCAAGTCGAAGAGTTCAAGCGACCTATTATTGAAAAATTTGAAGAGGAAGGCAGCGCCTATTACTCGACGGCTCGATTATGGGATGATGGAGTGATTGAACCTAAAGATACCCGTAAGATTCTCGCTTTAGCCTTAAGTGCAACATTAAATGCCCATATCCCAAATACAAAATTTGGTATTTTTAGGATGTAAGTATGTTGGATTTAAAAATTGAAAAAGATATTGCAATTCTTACAATGAATCGACCAGAGGTTCATAACGCCTTTAATGATCAAATGATTGAAGAGTTCTTAAAGGCACTTAAAGAAATTAGAAATAATATAAGTGTTCGCCTTGTTGTTTTAAAAGGTGAAGGAAAAAGTTTTTGTGCGGGAGCTGATCTCAATTGGATGAAAAAAATGGTGGATTATTCACTTGAAGAAAACATCCAAGACAGCTTAAAACTTGCAGAGCTCTTTCAAGCCTTTGGAAACCTTGATTCTCCAATCATTGGACTGATTCATGGAGCTGCGATGGGGGGAGGAGTTGGTCTTGTGAGTATTTGTGACTATGCTCTTGCGAGTGAAGAGGCGAAGTTTGGTTTTACTGAAGCAAGACTAGGTCTCGCCCCTTGTGTGATTTCACCTTATGTTTTAAGAAAAATTGGAGAGTCTGAAGCTCGTGCTTGGTTTTTCTCTGGTGAGAGATTCAGTGCTTCTAGGGCTTATGACATGAAGCTAGTTCATGAGGTCGTTTCAAGTGAGAATTTTGAACTTCGCTCCAAGCAAGTGATCCACTCTTTTTCTAAGGCGGCTCCTAAAGCTGGAGTCAAAGGGAAACAATTCCTAAAAAAATTATTAGTGACTGAACCTAAAAATCAAAAACAATTTACTGCAGAATCGATTGCAGAATTTAGAGTTTCTTCAGAAGCGCAAGAAGGGATGAAGGCGCTTTTGGAGAAAAGAAAACCATCTTGGAGTGAGCATTGAAAAAAATCGAAAGAATACTTATTGCTAACCGAGGAGAAATTGCTGTTAGAGTGATTAAAACTTGTAAACTCCTTGGAATCGAATCGCATGCCATTTTTGCTGAAGATGACAAAGATCTTCTTCATGTGAAGAAAGCAGATCTTGCTCATGAACTAGGAGTGGGTGCGCCTTCTGATACTTATCTCAATCAAGAAAAAATTATTTCTATTGCAAAAGAAAATAAAATCGACGCAATTCATCCGGGTTATGGGTTTCTTTCTGAAAACTCCCCGTTTGCTCAAAAGGTTGAGAAAGCGGGGATTATATTTATTGGTCCGCGGTCAGAAAGTATTATTGTAATGGGAGACAAAATTCAGTCAAAAGTTAAGGCTGGTGAAATTGGAGTTCCTCTTATTCCTGGTTATCATGGTGATAATCAAGATGATGATTTCTTAGAATCTGAGGCAAAGAAAATCGGTTACCCTGTTCTTATCAAAGCTTCTGCGGGTGGAGGTGGAAAAGGGATGCGGATTGTTCGAGACCCGAAGGACTTTAAAGAAAGTCTTCGCGGGTGTCGTAGTGAGGCGATGAAGTCCTTTAGTAATGATGCCGTTCTTATCGAGAAGTTCTTAGAGAAACCTCGGCATATTGAGGTCCAAGTTTTTGGAGATGGTCATGGTAATGCTGTTCATTTGTTTGAAAGAGAGTGTTCATGGCAGCGTCGTTATCAAAAAGTTATTGAGGAATCTCCCTCGATTGCTTTTTCTCAGGAAAAGCGGCTTGAGATCTGTGAGACTGCAGCAAAACTTGCGGCAGGATTAAACTATCGCGGGGCTGGAACCGTTGAGTTTATTTATGACCCTTCGGGAGATTTCTATTTTCTTGAGATGAATACGCGACTTCAGGTTGAGCATCCCGTAACCGAAATGGTGACAGGTCTTGATTTAGTGAAATGGCAAATTGAAGTCGCTAAAAATGAAAAACTACCTGCTGAGCAATCAAGTATCACTCAAAAAGGGTTTTCTCTAGAGTGTCGTATTTATGCGGAGGATCCCTTTAATAACTTTCTTCCAGCTTCAGGGAAACTCCATTATTTAGGCGAAACTGACCAAAGAGTTGATACGGGATATGTTCCAGGGAATGAAGTTGGAATTAATTATGACCCTATGATTGCGAAATTGATAACTTACGGAGAAACAAGAGAGTTTGCGACTCAAAAAATGATTGAAACGTTAAAAGAAATGTCATTTTTGGGAGTGACTACGAACAGAGAGTTTCTTATAAAGGCGCTTTCAAGTCATGAGTTTGTTTCAGGTGATTATCATACGAACTATATTGAACAGAATTTAGAGAAATTAACGACTCGGGAAATTGAATACGAAGACTTTGTAGCGGCATTCCAATTTATTCAAAAGAATGCCCAGGTTTCTCACCAAAACTTTAATACAGGTTTTCGGGTTTCTCCTTGGGATCAAATAACAGGATTTTTTAGCTAATGAAAAAATTAAATATTGGAAATGAATTGATAGAGTTTGAACAGGAAACAATTGATAGTCGATATCGGCTTCTTAAAATTTCTGAAAATAAGATTTCTTTTCTTAAAGAGGGAAAGCCGGTTCATGGAACTTTTGTAAGATCAGGAAATTCCACTTATATAGATTTAGAAGGAATGACTTTCGAAGTTTCTTCAGGGGCATCGAGAAAAAAAGCCGGAGCAGTTGCAGGAGATGCAACGAGACTTGTAGCCCCGATGCCTGGAAAAGTCTTTAAGATACTTAAAAGTTCAGGGGAAACAGTTAAGGCCGGTGAGGGAATCATTGTTTTAGAAGCAATGAAAATGGAACACACTCTAAAGGCACTTAAAGATTGTAAGGTGGGGAAAATTCACTTCCAAGAAGGGGAGCAAGTTACAAGTGGAGCGGAACTCGTACACTTGGAGATTCAAGAATGACCGATACAGTTCGTATTATAGAAGTAGGACCCAGAGACGGCCTTCAAAACGAGAAAGAGGCGATTCCTCTCGACCTTAAAGTTGAATTTATTGAAAAACTGATCGATGCCGGAGTCACTGATATGGAGGCTACAAGTTTCGTTAGCCCGAAAGCGATTCCTCAAATGGCTGATGCCAAAGAACTCTATGCTGAACTAAAAAATCGAAAACTAGATGAAAGAGTAAGTTTTTCTTGTCTTGTTCCTAATATGAAGGGGATGGAAGCGGCTTCTGGTTTAGGAGTCAAAGAAATTGCTCTTTTTACGGCAACCTCTAACACTTTCACTCAAAAAAATATTAACTGCACCATCGATGAATCTTTCGAAAAAATGACACCTGTTGCGAAACAAGCTTTAAATGAGGGGATGAGGGTTCGAGGTTATGTCTCTACCGCCTTTGGTTGCCCTTATGAAGGCGAGATTAAGCGTGAAAAAGTTCTTCCTGTTGTTGAAAGGCTTTTCAAGCTCGGTTGTTATGAAGTTTCAATTGGAGATACCATTGGTGTGGCTACGCCACTTCATGTGGTCGCCTTGACTGAGAGCCTTCAAGAGAGTTTTGGGCTCGAAAAAATTGCAATGCACTTTCATGATACGCGAGGAATGGCACT
>JAUHYH010000261.1 GCA_030426585.1 Bacteriovoracia bacterium | reverse complement strand
TCCCCATTATCAACAGCTTTTGTTTTGATCGAATAAGCATCAGACCCTGACCCTGGCTCAGTTAAACAAAAAGCTGCGACAGACTCTCCTGTTGCAAGTTTAGGTAGCCATTTTGCTTTTTGCTCTTCACTTCCCTCATTTAATAGGGCCTTATAACCAATTGATTGATGGGCCCCAAGTGTTGTGGCCAAAGAACCATCAATGCCAGCAACTTCCGAAAACACACGGGCATATAAAGTATGGTCGAGGCTTAACCCACCAAAGTCTTCAGAAACGGCCAAGCCAAATAACCCAAGCTCTGCGCACCCTCTAAGAACCTCAGGAGGAATCATGCTTTCGATATCCATTTTTTCAGAATCAACTTGGTTAGCACCGAACTTACTTACGGCGTCCACCATCGCAACTCCCATTTCCCTTTGCTCATCTGTGAGCTTTGGGTAAGGAAGAATTTGAGATTCATCGAATGCTCCATAAAATAAGGTTTTACCAACTGAAGGGATTTCATTTTCATTAACGTCAGCCATGATCAACTCCTAATAACGAAAAGAGAGAAATTCAGGATTTAGATTAATTCATTTCAAAGAAAATGTAACCTTATCACCTTACCCGACTTATCCTCTCGGGATTGATGCAAAAACTTGACCGGGAATTTTATTGCACAACACCGCTAAATTAGGGACAATAAAATTGCTATGGCCAAAAAATGGAATTTGAAGGACAAGCTTAAAAAACTTAAGTTTAATCCAAAGCTTAAAGAGAGACTTAAGAATATTAAGCGCAAAAAGCAACCCCCTGAGGATGTCCCTTTCTATTTACCTGGCGAAAAACCCCCAAGAAAAAAAATAAAAGAATCTCGAGGTATTCCCTCGTTCTTAAACCTTCCTGTTTTAGTATTTGATGTTAAGAACAGAGGGAAATTCCACCGTTTCTTTTTAGCAACAATGATTCTTTCCGCTTGCTGGTTCGTTGGAAGATTGACAGCACTTTTCATGGTCCCTAAAAACCTTAAGACAACACCGGGTAACCTCCCCACAATTGTTATTAATGTTACAACTCCTAACGAATGGGAGAAGTATACTAAGTTAATTCGAAACAAAGATCTTTTTAAAACCTCTAGACCTAATCAGCCTAAGCAAAAAAGAAGAAGTGACGAAAAAATCATTTGTGACAAAGCAGATAGCAAGTCGAACCTCCCTCTTAAGCTCATGGGAACTGTCGTCATGCAGGACACTATTAAGTCGCTCGCTTCAGTCCAAGTGAGAGGAAATAATAAATTAGAAGACGTAAGAGAAGGTGAAAAAGTTGAAGATATGGCTGAAATTTTTCATATTGAGCGTTTAAGAATCATCTTTAAGAACCTTAATACGAATGAATGTGAATTCATCTCACACCAGAAGCTTGATGAAGAAGATAAAATCGAATCTCCTGTCATGATTTCCAAAAAGGAATTCAAAGAAATTAAAAGTGATCTTGTAGAAGACGGAATCAAACAAGTGGGGAATACAATTTGTGTTAGTCGCGCCTTGATCAACGAAAAACTTGCTAACTTCAATGAGATTTTAACCCAAGCTCGGGCGATTCAAATCCCTAATCCAGATGGAACTCTTTCATTTAAGATTGTAGAGATCACTCCTGGAAGTATCTACACGCATTTAAATATTCAAGATAACGATTTAATAAAAACAATAAACGGACAACCCATCACTGGTATGCAGGCCATTATGGGACTCTTCGGAAAAATTTCTAAGTTACCAAAACTTAATCTAGAAATTGAAAGAGACGGAAACCTCATCCCAATGAGTTATGAGTTTTCACAAACAAGCCCTGCAACCTGTAAGGAATAAGAAATGATTCGGCTAGTTTTCATCACTCTTCTTCTCCCCTTCACTGTGACTGCACAGGATGATTTCGAAAGGTTTAATGCAAAACCTGAAAATGTCGAAGTCAACGATGCTGTTCAAGAGTCGGCCCCTAGCCCTTCCTCTGGAATCAATGTCGAAGTTGATGGGAAGCAAAGGATGGTAGAACCCTCAACACCTCCGCCTGCTGAAACAGCTCAACAACCTTCAAGAACAAGAAGAAGTCGTAGAAATAATAATTTCAGAGCTCAAGAAACAAACAAAACCACAGGCCAGGAAGAAAAGGTTTTCGGAAGAGAAACCATTCAAGCTAAGAATCGAAAAGATAAAAAATACTTTAACCTAAACCCTGAAACAGCTTTTGGTCCAGAAATCATTAAAAGCTTTGACTTCCCTAACTCTGATATTTTAGAAATTACAAAGTTCATGCAGAAGCAAACAGGGATGAACCTCATCCTTGAAAAAGATATAAAAGGTAAAAAACTTTCTATTACAGCCCCGACTCCTATTACTGTTGGGGATGCTTGGAAAGCTTATCTCGTTGCTCTTAATATGGCGGGTTACTCTCTCATTAAAACGGGGCAATTCTACAGAATTATCAACTCGAGAGATATCCGTTACACACCTACTAAGATCTACACCG
>JAUHYH010000061.1 GCA_030426585.1 Bacteriovoracia bacterium | reverse complement strand
AGGCCATAATGTCGGTGAATTCTTTATTTTCAAGCACGTCTTTTATTGTTGCTTGGGAAACATTCATAGGTTTCCCTCGAAGGGCAATTCCCCCTTGAGTATTTTTATCTCGGGCCGAACGTAGACCACCGATCGCAGAATCCCCCTCGCAGATAAAAAGCATACACTTAGTTCTATCTTTTCTTTCATTAGCATCTAAAAGTTTTTCAACTCTTTGTTTCTTAGCTTTACGCCCTTTTTTACTAGCGGCTTTAAGGTCTTGAAAGTGATGACGTGTTTTCGCTCGATCAATAATGAGCTCAAGATATTCCTTGTTTCCTCTCAAGAACTTAGTCATGGCCTTATCCATGAATTGTTCTATCCCTTTTTCAAGGTGAAGGTCTCTAACTAATTTACGCTTGGTCTGAGATTCAAACCGAGGGTTTGGCATGATAATCCCAATAACAAAGGTCACCCCTTGAAGAATATCATTATCATTGAGAGTAACCTTTGCCTTCTTTGCGAGTCTTTCACTCTTGTCTTTGATCGCATTAATGAAAAGTCTTTTAACTCTGTCATTATGAAAACCACCATCAAATGTTGGGGTTGAGTTCACGAAAGAAACAAAACGTTCTCTTTCCTCGGATTTCTTATCGATCGTCAAAGCAACGATCATATCGATTTTACCTTTTACTTTCTTTTTCTTTGTGTTGGTTGTTTCGTAGATGTATTTATCTTCACCAAGTAGGACAGCGTTTTTGGAATCAATCCTTTCCGCAAGTTGATAGAGTCCTTTTTCGTAGAGGTATTCCTCTCCGTTAAAAATGAATTTTAATCCAGGGTTATTATAAGCAAGATCGATAATACGCTTTCTGAGAAGTTCTTTATCAATCTTTGGGTTTTTATAAACTTCTTTCGCAAGCTTAACTCTGACACGAACCCCTGAATGTCCTTTAAAAGATTTTGGCTTAGTTTTCTTAATTTTAAGAGCACCATCTAGGAAGTTAAAAGTTTGTTCTTTTTTAGAGTTATAGTGTCGAATTCGAACTTCAAATTCATCAGAGGTGAGGCAAGTTGCTGAAGCCCCTAAACCGTTTTGACCAAGGGTTCTGTGAAGAAATCCTTTCTTGTCTGTTTCTTCATCTTTGAACTTCGATCCCGTTCTAAACTCAGAGTAAACTTGAGCGGCCTTTGAAAGCGGAAAACCAATCCCGTTATCTTCAATGGTCACTTCCATTTGATCTTTACTGAGTTCAATATTGACTTCACTAACGTAGCCTCGATAGAACTCATCAATACAGTTATCAAGAATTTCTTCAATTGCTTTAGACTTAGCTTGATGAAAGCGAACGGTTTTAAACTCAAGTGACTTGTCAGTGTAAAGATAAGTTTCTAGATCTTCTTCATCATTACTTCCAAAAACAAGAGTCACTCGGTTACGGCAATGCCACCTCTGATCCTTACTTTCAATTTCCGCTTCTTTAACTTTTGTGCTTTTACGTTTTTTTGTACTTAGTTTTGCCATAGAGTAAATAAAACCTGTTTGTGATAATAACCTTATTTTTAATACTAAACTTTTTTCATGCCAGAAGTCTACTTGCGTTATCTTACTGAAGTTTCCATAATGAAATGACATGGATGTCACTAGAATGTTGAAGTTGATTCAACTGATTTTATTGTTTTTTGTCGGTCAGTCTTTTGCGCTTTCTAAAGTTGGTGAAGGGACTCTTAAAAAATTTCTTAAAGCTGAGGATAATTACTCACGAACCAATCTTAAATACCTTAAAGAAGGTCGACTTATTTCTAACTCAGAAGTTTTAGAAGCACCTAAGGGAAAGCATAGGGCTTGGGCCAAAGCCTTAGGGCTTCATGATCTCAAGTGTGAATCGGTTTTACCCAAGATCTCTCGATACGAAGATTATAAGAAGTATATGAGTTTTGTTAACCAAAGCACTTATGTAAATAAGATTTTCACACTTGCTTTTAAGGTTGCTCTTTTACCCGTCGAATTTTCTGCTCAATTAAAGATTGATAGAATTCCTGGGCAAGGAAATTTTCCTTTTGTTTTCATAGGAGAACTCTTTAAAGGTTCGGCTGGAGAGATCAAGGTCCAAGAGATAGAGGGAAGATGTTTGGTGTATATTCACCTCAATCTCAACGTAAGGGACCTTGGCTATCCTGACTTTATTATGGAGAATTTCTATACAACTGTGGCTAAAATGGGTTTGAGGAAACTTTTCCAAGTTTCCGGTCATAGGATGGAAACTTAATGGCGCAAAAGTATGAAATTAAATTTGCCACAGGAGATTCACCGATTCTTTATTTAGAGTCGGAGATGACACTTGGAAAGTTTGGTCAAAACTTAAACCTCGATCATCCTGATATTAGCGAAAAGCACTGTACGGTAACCAATACCAATGGTGTTCTTTCAGTAAGAGATCACAATAGTGAGAAAGGGACTTTGATTAACGGAAAACCGATTCCTGCTGACCAACCGATTCTGTTGCAGCAAGGAGATCAGTTAAGTCTAGGGTCTGTTGGTGTCCAAATTAAAAAGGTCATTGTGACAGATGAGGATGCCGTTCCGAATCTTCCCGATGATATGCCTGATGTTAACTCCGCCGAAGTTGATTTCGGTGACTTTGATGGGACTTTTGAGCTTGATATGTCGCTCGAACCGCAATTAGACGTTGATATTGATGAAAGTGAAGAACCTACTAAGGTTTTAGAAATGGAAGTTCCTAAACAAGAGGAGCCTACAACAACCAAGATTTTAGATGAAGCTTCATTAAACAAAGAAATTAATTCTGAAACAGTGACCAATCGTCGAAATGAAATCCCTAAAAGAGAAATGCCCGAGTTACCGAAAGATGATAGTGCAGTTACTGAACAATTGATCCCTCCGATTCAAAAGAAAAAAATCAGCTCACAACTAAGTGAGCATGAGTGGGGGATTCCTTTTCTCTTTCGTTTTGCTGCTTTAATTATTGATATTAATCTCTCTGTCTTTCTTACTCAGTTGTTGATTGAGTACGATGCCCTCTTTTTAATTGATCCGTTTATAGAAGAAGGAACGAAGCTTTCTTTAGAATACACAGGACCTTGGATAAAATACTTATTACCTTATCTTATTGTTTACTTAGGATTTGTTTTGGTGGGGAACCTCCTTTTCAAAAAATCACTTGGGAAACAACTTCTCTTTCTCTCGGTAGAAGGAAAAGGGCTCGGAAGCCGAGTTAGAGCTTTGGGAAGAGGAATCCTTGGGCTCATCACTTGGCCATTTGTTATTTTTGATTTTCCATCACTTTTTTCAAAACCTACAGTTAAAGAAGCGATTTTTAGTTCTCGCTTTTATGTTCAGTCGAAAGTAATTACTTTTGTGCTTGTTCTTGTGATTCTTCCGCTGAGCTTCGGAGTGGCTTTTCTCACATCTTTTCTTGAAAGGTTTCCCCTTGAGGATTACAAAAGTTTCGAATACAAAACCATTAATTTTTCAGGCAATGCGAGTTCAGAAGGTGTTACAAATTCTAGGTATTATGGATTTGAGAAGCCAAAACGCTCAAGAGTATTTTTAGAGTATCCTTACTTCAAAGCGATGCGGAAAAAGAATAAGAAATTTTTTATCCCTACGATGAGAGTGTATTACCCTGCTGAGAAAATGCTCGTTCGGTTTGAAAGAATTCAAGAAAAGATTGATTTGAAAAAAATGCTTTCCTACGCTGTTAGAACGAATCCGCTAGCTTTCTTAAGGTTTGGAGAGATTATTAAGTTCGTGGATAACCAACCTTATAATACTTTAAAGTTTTATGAAGAGTTTAAGAATTTAACAAAATCGAGTTTGGAGCTTAGTTTAGAAAATGCTTCGGAGCATGTGTTGCAATACGGACCATTTTTTAAAAGCTTTTTTGATTATCGAGATAGTCTTTTAAGCTCAGTTGATAAAAGAATCCAAGATGTTCGTTTCGTGAAACTGGGCGAGAAGCATTTTATGAAGATAACGCCTCCGCCAGGTAAGTTTGCTGAGAACAACTTAGTGGAAGAAATCTTTGTTCCGCTAGAAAGAGTTGATATGTCGATCTTAAGATTCCAACTCGAATCAAAGGATCCAATTGCTGAAGAGACAGCGCTTAAGTTTTATCGGCAATACCTTGGCGGAATCGAGTGGAGTCATAAGTTTGAAGCTCAGGCCTTAACAAAGAAATTAGGAGCATTTGAAATTATTGATTACTTCTCTAAAAAAGATGCAATTAAAGTTAACTCAATTGAAGAGCATGGTTATATTTTTCGATATTTTTGGAAGATAGGGCGCTTACTAGCGAAATCTACAAACCTTGATTTGAAAAAAGATTATCTTCAAAAACTAAAAAGTTTTCGTGAAATGATTATTGGTCTAAATCAGAATGAAAGAAAACGACAGGATGAGATGAGAGAAAGCTCACTTGAAGAAGCTACTTATGATCGACTGATTAGAAAAATAAATGAACTGATAGATGCCTTGAATTCAGGGGACCTTATTTATTTTAGCCTTATGCCAAAACTTCCTGAGGTTCCGGAGCCTGCGCCAGCAGCTGGAGACCAGCCTCCGGCAACCAGTAACCCGCCTCCGGCAACCAGCACCCCGCAATGACAATAACCGACGCGATCATTTACGGAATCATCCAAGCTGTCTGTGAGTTTTTACCTATCTCAAGCTCAGGTCATTTAGCTTTACTCCCTAAATATTTGAACATTCAAGACCCCGGTGTGACTTTTGATCTTTATCTTCACATTGGAACCATTCTTTCCTTGGTTGTTTATTTTAGGAAAGATCTGATCAAGATAGCTGCGGCAAAAATAGAACTTTTAAAAGACCCTAAAAATCTTTTAAAAGTCACGGGCTATAAGGCCTTTGTTGTAAATATGATCTTTGCAACCTTGGTAAGTATTTTCGTGATTCTCATCCTAAAACCTCTTTCAGGAGCCTTTGGTCGTTCTCCAGAGTTGATTGCCTTTAATCTTGCATTTTTTGGGGGGCTTCTTTATTGGTTTGATAGAGGAGCAGGGGAAAAAAAGCAAGCTGAGCTTGAAAAAGTTGATCTTAAGTTTTCTGTTTTAATGGGAGCAGCTCAAGCGATTGCTATCTTTCCAGGAGTGAGTCGTTCTGGAATTACTCTTACGATGGGACGCTATCTAAAGTTTGATCGAAAAACGGTTGCGGAATTTACCTTTCTTCTCTCAATACCCATTGTCTTAATTGGTTCCGCTTATAAAGCGTTAAAAATTCTTCAAGGAGAAGAGTCACTTCTTTTTGAACCAAGTATGGCGTTGGTCGGAATTATCGTTGCATTTTTCGTTGGGTTAGCTGTGATTCATTATTTTTTGAAGTTAATTAAGAAAATACCGTTCATAAGCTTCTTTATCTACCGTGCTCTGCTTGCAATTCTTATTATAACTTAAAAATAACTTTGATCCCTTTGGTAACATGCTCAACCGCAATGGCCATCAAAATAAGACCAAAAACTCTGGTTGAGACATTAATTGCAATTTGACCAATTTTATCCCTGATGGTTCGACTAAAAGTGAGGATTGTTTTTATGATGAGGGCCACGACAAGAAGAGCAATAACAACACCGATCCAATGTTTATAACTACTGATTGCATCAGCCTGAATAATCGCATTAGAAATTGACCCTGGCCCTGCCAGCATAGGAATGGCGAGCGGAACAATCCCAATTTCTCGAATCTGAGCTTGCCTTTCGATTTCGTCTTGGCTGATTTTAATTTCTGTTTTTTCCCCTTTTAACATGGAAAATGCCATCGAAGCGATGAGAACCCCACCACCAACTCGGAAAGATGCGAGTTGAATTCCAAAGAAGCCAAGAATTTCATCACCAAATAAACAACTGGCGAGTAGTGTAACAAAAACCGCAATTGCACAATTGGATGAAATTCGGCCAACGTCTTCTTGAGAGTAATAACGAGTCAGGGCCATAAAAATGGGGATTGCCCCAATGGGGTTAAGGATAGAAATAACCGAAATAAAAAACTTCGTGGTATCGTTAAAAACTTCCATGATGGATTTCCTTATAGAGACAATGAAGGGCGAAATCTGCGAAGCGGATCTTAAGCGTTCTTCTATCACCTTTCAAGTGAAATGTATTAGTTATAATTTTTTCACGGAGTGCAATTCCGATACATACTGTACCCACAGGAATACTTTCTGTTCCTCCTGTTGGTCCAGCGACTCCAGTGGTTGAAATAGCAAGATCACTTTTATAGAGCTCACAAACTCTCGCTGCCATTTCACCTGCAACTTCTTCACTCACAACATTATATTTTTCAATTGTCTCAGACTTAACACCAAGAACTCTTACTTTAGATTCAGTTGCATAGGTCACAGCACTACCAATAAGGTAATTTGAACTTCCGGAAAGGTTAGTCAGTCTGTCAGCAATGAGTCCTCCTGTACAAGACTCAGCTGTGGCAAGAGTTAGTTTTTGCTTAATTAACTCATCGTGAACCGCTTGCTCAATGACCGAAACCCCTTTGAACCAAATATGGGGAGCCAATTGAGTACTTTTCATAATTTGATCAACTTTTTCTTCTGTCTTTCTGAGTTCTTCTTCACTATCAGCGGTCACTGTCACTCCGATATCAACACCAGAGAGGTGAGGGAGTGAGCTGACAGAGCCAAAGGACTTAAGTTTCTCCCAAAGTTTGGGTTCAAGTTTATGAAAAATATGGGATTCAGGAATTCCCCAAGTCTTATAGATAAGATTTTCTTGAACCTTAAGACTTTTATTGGGAAGTTTCTCCAGGAGATGATCTTCAATCATTCCTTGAAACTCTGAAGGAACTCCTGGGAGACAGATAAGTATTTTCTTTTCTTTTTTATAGAAAAGGCCTGGGGCATAGCCGATTCTATTATGAAGAGCTTCGAAACCCTCAGGGATCAGATGATAGTCGAATTTCTCTTCATTATACTCTCGAGACTTTTCCTCAAACTGTTGAACAACCGTCTTCTTAGCCTCTGCTGATTCCTTAATTGTAAGTCCAAGCCAGTCAGCAACAATTTTTTTAGTGAGATCATCTTCTGTAGGTCCAAGACCACCCGTTGTGATGATAATATCGGCCTCTTGAAATCCTTGTTCTAGAGCACTTGTGAGGTCTTCGACCTCGTCACGAACCTTCATACTCTTTTTAAGGTAGATGTTATGCTGGAACAGATAGCGTCCAATCCAGTACAAATTTTTGTCCTGAATTTTGCCTTGCAGCAATTCGTTCCCAATACCTATAAAAAATGCAGAGTTCATACCTGAAACAATGTCCTTATTCTCAACTAGTTGATATCACGCTATATAACCATCGTGTCGAAAATAATCGAATTTGTCATTCCCTACGATCAGGATCTCCCTGAATATCTAGCAAAGAATTATCAAGTTTTTGATAAGTATCAAATTTTAGGCCGAAGTCTCGATGCGAGAAAAGCCCCTAAAGGAAGAAAGCCTAAGGTTCATTATCGAATTAGAGTTCTAGAGGGGAATGAATCTCCAAATTTTGAAAACTTTCCGAAACTTGAAATGGAACCGCGGCCATTGATTATTGGTGCCGGTCCTGCGGGACTTTTTTGTGCCTTAAGGCTCAAAGAGTATGGAATTAAATCAATACTTATTGAACGGGGAGATCGAGCGCTAGAGCGGATGAAAAAGATCTCAAAACACTGGAGAAGAGGTGAGTTTGATGAAGAGTCGAATGTTTGTTTCGGAGAAGGGGGCGCCGGACTTTTTAGTGATGGAAAACTTCTTACTCGTGTGAAGTCACCCCTAGTTCATTATGTTCTTGATAAGCTCGTGGACTTCGGTGCACCTGAGCACATTAAATATGAATCAAACCCTCACTTAGGTTCCAATAAAATCCGTGAATTTATTGGAAAAGTGACTGATGAGTTATTGAGTTTCGGCTCAGAGGTTTATTACAATTCGCGCGTGGATGATATTTTGCTTGAGAATGGAAAAATTAGAGGCGTTATTGCAGATGGAAAAGAATATCATTCTAATAAAGTTGTGCTCGCAACGGGGCATTCAGCAAAGGGACTCTATCTCAAACTCCATGAGCACCAAGTTCCTATTGTACTGAAAGACTTCGCCGTCGGAGTTCGAGTTGAGCATCCAAGAAAATACATTAATAAAATCCAATTTGGAAAATTTGCTGGTGATGAAAAACTGGGAGCCGCTCGGTATAGAATCAGTTATTTTGACAAGGAAGTTGAACGGGGGACTTATAGTTTTTGTATGTGCCCAGGGGGTTATGTTCTTTCTTCTGGGACGGAAGAGGACGGTCTGGTAACAAATGGGATGAGTAATTATGCTCACAATAGTCCTTGGTCGAATGCTGCTATCGTTGTGACGGTTAGTAAAGAGAAAGACTTAGGTTCAAAGCATTCATTAGCAGGCCTTGAGTTCTTGCGTTCTATTGAGCAGAAGGCTTATCAAATATCAAAAGAACATTCGAATGGTTTCTCACTTCCTGCCATGACGATGGGAGAGTTTCTTAAAGGTGAATTGAATTCTGATCCTCTTCCTAAGAGTTCTTGTCCCTCAAAGCTTTTTAAGCATGATATCTCTGAAATTTTTCCTGAGTTTATTACGAATCAACTTAAAAAAGCACTTCAAGAGATTGATAAAAAGCTTCCTGGCTTTATTTATGATGAGGCTTTG
Organism: Bacteriovoracia bacterium; assembly: GCA_030426585.1. Lineage (GTDB taxonomy): Bacteria > Bdellovibrionota > Bacteriovoracia > Bacteriovoracales > Bacteriovoracaceae > JAUHYH01. The sequence goes on along the minus strand of JAUHYH010000061.1, from coordinate 3,964 downwards.
TTAATTGCGCCAGAAACTCGGACATCGGCTCCCTTAACGATCACCCGAGAAAAGAACTTCCAGTCTGCGGGAGTAAAAGGGCTTTATCCTTGTGGGGAGGGAGCGGGATACGCAGGCGGAATCACCTCGGCAGCAGTCGATGGTGTTAAAATCGCAGATGCATTAGTTTCAGGTTTACTTTAAAATGTGATGCTTGTCTTTTTCGATTTTGATAAGAACACGTTTATTAATCTTGTGTTTCTTATTATAGATAACCCCATCATAGATTCCTGCCGGCATTCTATAATTTTTTAAAGGAAGGCGTTTCTTATAGCGCTTGCTATCAACGGAGTAAACGAAGTAAGTTCCTTTAGGGTATTTCTTTTTACTTGATAGGAGACCTTCATCTGAAATTCTGAGAGCAGGGATCATGAAGTTATACTTGCTTTCTTCTTCTGTCAGCTTGATAGTCTTCTTTAAGCTCGCGTGATTCTTCTTAGAAATTTCGACACGAATTTTCTCATTTAAAGGAACTTCAATTCCCCATAAAGAATAGGTAACCTTCTCACCATTAATAATGATATTCATTCCCGGTTCATAACCTTCAAAGAAAACTTTTCCCGTTACGGTTTGAGGAACCTCTTCGATCTCTGGTTTTACTTCACCTGGGTCAAATTCTTTTTTAGACTGATTGCAATCAGGGTCTTTTTTAGGGTTACAAGAAGCAAGGTCTCGTCCTGCGTTTACTTGACCTTTGATAAGTCCCGCAATCTGATGAATGAAGCGCTTTGCCTCAGTTGGTCTCATATAATAGAAAACGCCAAAGCCAATGATCAGCATCACTGCGATCTTGCTTAACCAACCATTTCCTTTTTGAGGAATAAATTGAGTTCTCGTGCTATTGAGTTGATCTCTTTCAGCTCGAGTTTTTCTAAGATTACGGTTAACTTTTTTATTGTCTCTTAAGACAGTTTGAACTTTATTATTTTCTTTTTCGATATTCTTATTAAAAGTATTTCTTCGCATAGAGCGAGTGAAATCAAATTCTGCTTTTTCACCCTCGGCCATATCAAACTCAATTGTTCCTTCTTTCTTAGTAACAATGAGGGCCTCTACGGTAGAAGCATCAACACTTTGTTGAGGGATCGCTTGATAGGAGTTTTCATAATCATTGATGAAAGGTTTGATATCAATTTTCCCGTACTCTTTAAGGCGTTCGCGATCGAGAACGATGTCTTCTTTGAAAAGTTCCTTGGCAAAGAAAGAAAGATCAGTAGCGTTGAAGTCCGGATACTTGGCGTAAAGGAAACGGACTAACGCTCTATTGAGGGCATCCATATCCTTGAAACGATTGTTTCGATCTTTACTTAAGGCCTGAAGAACAATCTCATCGAGCTCTTTAGGAACGTTAGGGTTGATGCTTGAAGGAGCAGCGACTTTACAAGCTTGAATTTGCTTCAAGACCGCCAGATCATTTGGAGCAGTAAAGAGTTTACGGCTACAAAGCATTTCCCAAAGAGTGATCCCGACTGCGAATTGATCATAGCGGTGATCGAGTTCAAGTCCTTCGAGGTACTCAGGAGCGAGGTAGGAGAGTTTCCCCTTGATTGTTCCTGCTTGAGTGGCTTCGGAGTTGGTTTCTGCCTTGGCGATTCCGAAGTCGATGACTTTTACAGCACCATCATAGGTAATCATGATGTTATGAGGTGAGATATCACGATGGATGATGTTGTAAGATTTCCCCGTAAGTTTATCTGTAAAGGTGTGCGCATAGAAAAGCGCCTGACAAACTTGCGAGACGATATAGGTTGAAATTTCTACTGGAAAAACAAATTTACGTTTCTTTAAACGATCAAGGAATTGCTTGAGGTTCGCGCCATCAACATACTCCATCGCTGTGTAGAGGATGTGATCAACTTCTCCGTAATCATAAGTTTGAGCGATGTTGGGGTGAATCAATCCGAAAGTTACTTTTAATTCATCACGGAACATTTGAACGAAGGCAGCGTCGCGAGAATATTGCTCTTGGATCATTTTAATCGCAACGATTTTATTGGCCTGTTCACCAAGAAAACGCGCACGACAAATCTTCGCCATACCACCATCGACCAAGTGATCGAGGAGGAGATAGCGTCCAAAGCGCTGGATATCTAAACTTTTTCCGTCATTCGACATGCAAAAACCTCAGTACAGTATCGGTCCAAGGGATGGAAAACTTAACGAAATCAGGGAGTTAAATGAAGAAAATGTTGATTTAAAATGCCCTGATTTCAGTAGCTTAGAGGTAAGAAGAAGATTTTTAGCAAAAAACAGACTTTCATGCTCGGACAATTATGGGTGTAAACAAATATTTGAGAAAACACTCCGCTACCGAAGTATTTTAAATAAAATTATTTAACCCAAATGACCAAGACAAGCTTTAAGTAGCTGTTCCTTATCATCCAACGGATGAAACTCATTTTTCTCACGAGATTTAAACCATGTCCGCTGAGATTTAGCCAGTTGGCGAGTTGAGATATTAATGCGTTCTTCACAGTCTTCAAGCGATTCAATTTCACCTGAAAGAAATTGCTGAACTTCTTTATAGCCAATGGACTGAAGCGGTTTTTCTGAACCCGAAAATTTCTCAAGCAAGTTTTTCACTTCATCAACCAAGCCTAACTCAAGCATTTTTTGGGTACGCCCTTCGATGATTTTCCAATGCTCTTCTTTAGGGATATCAAGATAAGCGTGGTAAACATCCCAGCCGAGTTTATTCATTGGCCAATGACTTTGGTCTTGATCGTCTTTATCACTTCGAATCTCAGAGAACTTGGTTCCCCAGGCCCAGAAGTGTTCAACCGCTCTTCGGATTCGGTAATGATCATTCTCATGATAACGCTCAAACGATTTGGGGTCATTGCCTTGAAGAACTTCAAGAAAAGGTTCAATCCCTTCGTCTTGATAGATTGATTCAGACCTTTCTAAAACCTCTTTTGGTGTTGAAGGGGAGTCATACATCCCTTGCAGCAAAGCTTGCAGATAAAAACCACTGCCCCCGACTAGGATAACCGGTTTATTTTCTGCATGGAGTTTTTCAATTACAGGAAGAGCGAGCTTCGAATAAACTGAAGCATTATAAGGTTCACTGACACTGGTACAGGAAACAAAGTGGTGAGGAACTTCACCCATCTCTTCAGCAGTAGGCTTCGCCACTCCAATTTCAAGTTCTTTATAAAATAAAAGGGAATCAAAGTTGATAATCTCTGCCCCTGTTCTGCGGGCAACTTCAATAGCGGTTGAGGTTTTTCCAGTGGCCGTGGGACCTGAGATCACAAGAACTTTTTTCATTTCAGGTCTTTTAAAGAAAGGCGTGAGAAGAATTTAAGCTCATGCAGGAGCTCTATCCCCGTCGAGTCAGTGGCTTTTAAAAGTTCAGTCAGTCCAGTTTTTAAATCTTTTCTTTCATCAAGTGCGGAGATGAAACGGTTTAAGGCCGTTGCAGGGAAGTCAGCTAAGATGTTTGGAAGACTTTTGATTACCCAATAACTTTCCTCAATCGCATAAACTTCAATTTGAAGTTGTTGCAACAGGCTTAAGCACTCAGGACAAATTGTTTTCAGATCAAGCGGAGTTGAAACCAAAAGGGGAGTGATTGCTTGTTTCCCTCCCAGGAGAGTTTCAGAAAGCTTTAAAGAAAGTTCTTCATAGCTAGATCCGTATAATTCACCTTTCTGTTCGAATAAAATCCCTTCGTCGATCTTAAGGACTGAAATCTTCTCAGTGGTATGAGAGAAACTCACCTTTGATCCGATGAATTGTTCTTTTTCGGTTCTTGGTAAGGTCGTCGTTGACGTTTGAAATTCACTTAAGGGTCTTGGTGCTTCAGGTTCAAAAAAGTTTTCCTGAGCGAGTGGGACCTTAAGCGACTTTAAGTGATGCTTAAGAGCATTCGATATTAAAGAGTATACTAATGCAGGCTGAAAAAATTTAATCTTCGTTTTCT
>JAUHYH010000260.1 GCA_030426585.1 Bacteriovoracia bacterium | reverse complement strand
AGTTTTTAGGATTTTTAAGTAATCCCGAAGTTCTTCTTAAAGCTTTAGATATTTTAGTTGTACCCTCTAGAAGTGAAGGACTGGGTTCAGTGGCCTTAGATGGAGTTCTTGCAGGCTGTTTGGTTATCTCATCAAATGCCGGAGGTCTTCCTGAGATCATTAAAGACAATGAGACGGGACATCTCTTCAATGTTGATGATGTGGAAGGACTCGAAGGAAAAATTAACCAAGCTTTAGGAAAAAACAATCAAGATATCATCAACAAAGCAGAACAATATGTTCTTCAAAATTTTTCTTTAGAGAAAATGGTCGAGAAAACGCTAGAAGTTTATTCTAAACTCAAATAATTTTTTTCTTATGGTAGGAAAACGAATCCGAGATGATGAGGCGTATGCTTTGATACGTCGCAATCATCGAGAGATGAAGTTTGACGAACCAGAAGGACAAAATAAGAAGAGTTTTTATTCTTTAAAGAATCGACCTTCGAGTTCAATACATAAAGCATGATAGATTGGAAGATGAAACTCTTGAATCTTATGAGTGATATGGTGGGGCGCTTTAATAGTAAGGTCTGCAATCTCAGAACATTTACTATCTTTCTCACCAGTAAGGGCAATTGTTTTTACACCCTTAGCTTTCGCACACTTTAGACCGTGAACAACATTTTTAGAATTCCCTGAAGTCGAAATACCAAAGACGACATCTTGCTTATTAGCTAAGCCCCAAATTTGTTGAGCGAAAACATACTCAGGATTACAGTCATTTGAAAATGCACTGATTGAGGCATGCATCGTCACGAGAGAGATCGCAGGCAAACTTCCTTGGAGTTCTTTCGGAAGTTGAGGATCAATATCTTTGAAAAGGTCACATTCCTGATTATTAAGTGGGCGTTTTAGTAAAAAACCTTTTTGAAGTTCTCCACAGAAATGTTCGGCATCAGCTGAAGATCCGCCATTCCCCATCGTGATAAGTTTTCCTTGGGAACGGAAAGCTTCTTCGATCCAATCTGTCGCAGTAATGATGTCCTGCTCTAAATGGGCCATCTTGGGATATTCTTTGATAACGTCGCTATATACTAAACTCATAGTTCTATTTTAGCTCAGGATCATGCGGAAGTCATCAAGCGTTAGTTTACCGCTAAAATCATCCTGATCTTCATTTCCAAGCAGATCTTTGAATAATTCCTTCTTTTTTTCTTGAAGCTCAATCACTTTTTCTTCAACTGATCCTTTGATAATTGGGCGGTAGACCGTGATATTATTTTTCTGTCCGATACGGTGTGCCCTATCAATTGCTTGGTTCTCGACCGCTGGGTTCCACCAAGGGTCCATAATAAAAACGTAGTTAGCAGCAGTTAAGTTTAGACCAAGTCCACCGGCCTTGAGACTAATGAGGAAAATTTTCTGTTCCCCTGACTGAAAAGCATCAACTTCTGCCTGACGTTTTTTGATCGTATAAGAACCATCAATTCTTGAAAACTTCCATCCTCTTTCTTTGATCTTCTCTTGAATAATATCTAGGTACTTAGTGAATTGAGAGTACACCAGGGCTTGGTTGTTCTCTTCAACAATTTGTTCAAGGTTATCCAATAGGAAATCGATCTTAGTAGAGAGAGTATGTTTTGTTTGGGCCTGCCAAAGACAAAGCTGTCGAAGAGTGAGAAGGTCTTTAAGTATCTGCCCATATTTTTTTGAATTTGTATTCACATCAAATCGGTTACGAATCTCTTCTATTGTTTTTGTATAGTGAACCTTCTCATCAGTATGGAATGTTAAGTAAACAGTTTGCTCTAACTTGTCAGGAAGATCAGTGAGTACCTGTTTCTTCGTTCTTCTCAAAATAAAAGGTTTGGCGATTTCTCTGGCTATAAAACGAGCATCTTTATTTCTCTTGAAGTAATTTAAATTCTGTAGATTACCCCAAACACCAGGGACTGCAAGGTCAATAATGTTATAGAACTCTGAAAGATCGTTTTCAACAGGGGTACCTGTCAGGCAAATTCGAAATTGAGCTTTCAATTTTCGAGCAGATTGGGCTCCAACTGATTTAATATTTTTAAGCTTTTGGACTTCATCCATAACGACTACATCCCAATCATACTTCCCAATTACTGAATCAATTTCTTTTCTCAAAATTCCATAACTCGTGATAATGATTTTGGCGTCGCTCGGAATCTCTCTTTGATCTGCATAATAAAGAGTTGGGTTCATATCAGAGAATTTTTCAAACTCACTTTTCCAGTTCATAAGAATTGAAACCGGACAAATAATGAGAACCTTATTAAGTGAATCCTTGATTGAATCCAGAAAACTTATAGTCTGGAATGTTTTCCCAAGACCCATATCATCTGCGAGACAAGCACCAAGCTGAAGTTCTTGAAGAAGCCGCATCCACTGGTAGCCTTGCTCTTGATAACTCCGTGGGGAGCTTTTAATCGTTTTTGGAAAATCATAACCAGGTAAATTTTCAATATTTAAAAGTTTCTGGCAGACCTCAATTTCTTCTTGAGT
>JAUHYH010000259.1 GCA_030426585.1 Bacteriovoracia bacterium | reverse complement strand
TATCAGCGTAATCATCAGTAATTCCAAAGAGACCACAAGAGAAGCTTCTTATTTCCACTTTACTAGTTTACGGATATTTTCCGTAAATACAACTTGCGGAAAGTCATGCCTAACTAACGAGTTTTAGAACGTTCTTCTGAGTCGATTTTTCAGGCTTCTTTTGGCTCGCAAACTTTCCTTGATAGAAAGTTTTGTAACACATATGAATGAGGCCTGGGACACCTACCCCAAGGATAAGACGTCGGATATAAGCAGCCTCTTTCGAGCTCACTTGATCCATTTCTCCATGAGCGAGATGGTTTCGAGCCTTAATCAGATCATTATCCCTTACTAAAGGAGCAAGCTCTTTAGTGAAATAACGAATGAATTGTTTATGATCGGAAAAAGCCTTTTTGAAGTCTAAGTGCCCATTACTCACGGCCCTTTCAACAAAATTTAAAATCATGGGAATCGAAAAATTTCGATTATGCTCTTTCAGAGTAATGAAATAATCTTTGGTCGGATTCAGATAAAGCCTCGGTGGAGCACTTGTAGCGTCAACGTAAAAACTCTCCGCAAGACCTTTTCTTCTAATATGATGAACGACAAGATCATTCAACACAACTTCAAGCGCCCTGAGATAAGAAAAAGCAATCTGATGAATATTATGTTGCCGACTCTCAAGCATAGAGATTTCAGCTGATTCAATTTCAAGTTTTGCAGCATGAGGAATCTTAGAATACATTTCTTCTGGGAAAACATACGCATGAAGGATTCTCTGTGCACTATCAATACTACGATTGATGGCCATATTATCCCTTAAGATCAAATGAGTGAATTGCTCACGGTCAAACTCATCGAAATATTGTTCTTCTGCTAAATCTTGAAGAAGGCATGGATAACGAACATTGGTTGTAAAGGGAGACATCCCTTGAATATCAATTTTGCTATGTTCATGCTCTATATAAAGCTCACTCAGTTTAGCGGCTGTATCATCTGGCGTATAATGAGTTAAAGTAAAATCTTCAATTTCAAACCAAACCTCTACTTTTTTTCCTTCATAAAAACTCAAAGTGGCTTTTTTATCAGGAATCTTTTTACAAACACTTTTAACTTTTCCAACCCAGAGGTTTTTGAAGTCAGTAATATAGAGATGAGTACTGAAACCGTTTTTAGTGTTTTCCTCGAGAACATTCTGAAAAAGTTCAACATTCACACTATGATCTCGATCTTGACCGATGAACTTCCCCCAAAAAGCCGATGCCTCAGGGTCTTTCTCAATCCTCTGTTTTAAAAATTCTCTGAATTCATGAGCTTGGGTGAACCCCGACTCGTAATCTTCGTTTAAATAGGGATTAAAAGTTAAATAGTAATGGATAGGCGAAGTCATAAGAACTTATCGGAGATAATGCCTGACTTCTTAAGGGGGCTAGACATCTCTAAGACAAGGTCAAAACTCCCCTATGCGAGATAGATATCCTCAGGCTTGAGGTCTTTGTGCTGGTTTTTCACCTTCTCTTTAGCTGAGGCGAGATCAAAGCTCAAGTGCACAGATTTGATAGTTAGAAGCGATTTAAAGAGGTTTATAAGTTTTTTCATAAAATTCGCATCTCCTTTTTTTCTTACTATAAAGCAAAGAATAGAAAAGTTTATATAAAAAAAACCAATAACCTTTATCAAATTTTTAGAATTTATTTGAACTCGATATAACAGTAACTTAGAAAACGTTAATAGTATCGAACTGGAGGAAAAATGCTTAGAGTTGATGACACGGCTTACTTTAGCAAGCGATTAATCTACTTTATGTGGTTTCTAATGGCCTTTCAGGCGGGCTATATTAACGTAGGCGCTTTTTACTTGTCAGGAAACTTTGTATCTCACGTTACAGGAACCAGTTCTCAAATAGGAATGGGAATCTCGGCTTTTGATCAAAAAGTTATTATTACTTTTCTCACAGTCTTATTGGCTTTTATTGCTGGCGCTGCATTTTCCGGGCATTTTATTGGGCGCGCGATGGAAGAAAAACGTGAACCTAACTACACAACTGTACTAATGGTTAAATCCCTTTTCTTTTTTCTCGTTTTACTTTTTTCTACTTATGAACATTTAATTGCTGATCATCTTCAAAATATTTTTATTATTTTTATGCTTTCATTTTGCTGTGGGATTCAAAACTCAACTTGTGCTTTAGCCACTGGCGGTTTTCTCAAACCAACCCACATGACAGGGCTCTCAACAGATATTGGAATCTTTCTTACCAAGACTTTTGCTTGGAAAAAAGTAGATCCAAAGAAATACCTAGAAGAAAGAAACCGTAACTTTACTCGAATTGGAATTCTTGCAAGTTTTATTGCTGGCGGTGTTATCGGTGGACTCATTTTTGGTCATGAACACCTTGCGTTCCTCTTTCCTTTCCTTTGTTCACTTTGTTTTTTAGCAATGGGAATTATTAGAGACCTTAAACTTGATAAAAAATATATCTCGATCCATAACGTCTTCCGAGGATCTACCATAATCATTTTTCTTGGTACTATTCTAGTTG
>JAUHYH010000258.1 GCA_030426585.1 Bacteriovoracia bacterium | reverse complement strand
GAGTTGTAAATAATGTTCGAGTGTCTATGAAGAACTCTCAGAGCTGGTTAAATAAACAAGTGCGAAAGATTCCCGGTTTTTGCCGCCAATACACGAATTAATCCCTATCTTGAGATATTTTCAAACTCAACCATTTCGGCTAACCTTAGGATTCTACCAATTGTGGGACTATAGCTCAGTTGGTTAGAGCCCCCGGCTCATAACCGGGTGGTCCCTGGTTCGAGTCCAGGTGGTCCCACCACATTTTTCATCCTAGGCTATAAGAATGATAACTTTTTATAAATACGATGCGACTGGAAATGATTTTATAATCGTTTACGATCCGAAGCGAGAGCTCTTTGCAGCACTTCAAGATCAAGCTGAGAGTCTTTGTCATCGACACCATGGAATTGGAGCTGATGGGATCCTTTTGATACATGATCATTCTTCAGTTGATTTCGAGGTAACTATTATTAATAGTGATGGAACAGAAGCAGAGATGTGCGCCAACGGGACTCGAGCTTGTATTCATTTGATGCATCAATTAACTGATAAGAAATTTTTTAAAATTAAAGCTCTCGGAGGAGACTTTACGGGGCAGGTTTCAGATCAAACAGTTGCTTTAAAGATGGTGAGCGAGGTTGAATTTCCTCCTGTTGATCTTTCAGTTCTCCCTGAATATCCCTTTAACCACTTTGCTGTTGTTGGAGTTCCCCATACTGTGATCAAAGTTGATAATCTTGAAAGCTTTGATGTTGCTAGTGAAGGAAAGAGGATTCGTAATCTCGATGTTTTTAAAAAAGGTACAAACGTAAACTTTATTGAAGAAGAAAATCATAAAATTAAAATTAGAACTTTTGAAAGGGGAGTTGAGGGAGAGACTCTTAGTTGTGGGACAGGTATTATGGCCACAGCTGCGGTACTTTCAAAACTTCGCACTCAACAAATCTTTGAATTTGAAACTCGAGGGGGAAGTGTTGGAGTTGAAATTGAAGAAGGTTCAATGACCTATACAGGTCAGGTTCGCCAAGTTTATAAAGGTGAACTTCGTTTCTAATTACTGAACCTATAATTTAAATTGAATGAATGAATAATATTACCTTCATCGAGGTTTGTATAAAGTTCTCGACGTTGGTCTAGTGAATAAGTATTGGTATAGTCGACATAGAAGTTTTTACTAGCAAAATATTTCACCATTAAACTATTACTAAAATCAAGATCATCAAAAACAATTTTTACGACATCATCCGTTTCATGGAGAGGTCGTATCTTAAACCTATTTTCGATCTCTATTTGTTTACTTGGAGCAAGAACTAGAGAAAAACCAAGCATATGCCTTAGAGCAGTGTCTGTTGTGATAATAAGGTTTAGAGCGTTAGCCTCTTGCATTTCCCAGGTCTCAATAATAGGAGAATAGAAGAATGAAAGTTTAGGAATTAACTTAGAAATCGTATAACGTTTTTCAATTCCAAAAGGATAAACTCGATACTGATTCTTGTAAGGGTAGATATCGTTTTGCTTTTGAGTATAAAAGTCGATGCCAAAGAAAACATTTACATCATCAAAAACTTTGGTATTGGTTGCCATGAGCTCAATAAAAGTGGATGTCTGGGCGTAGGTTTCATTTGTTGCTGCATCTGTTGCATCAAAGCGGAAGCCTTCTAGACCAAGCTTAACATCGTACTCGTCATTGATTTTTGTCTTTGTTGTTTCGAGTCCAAAGTGGAATTCACTATAATCATTTTGAGATTGCATCCTAATCGGGCTAGCAAAGATTCTTGTCTCAAATGATGAAGTTGGAACAACATCCTCTTCAATGGTTTTAACAGCTGGGTTGAACTCTGCAACGATTTTTCGGTATTCAGGTAGTGAGCGATCGAAGTATTCCCAGGGTACATCCTTTAAAGGAATGGCTTTCATCATAAACTCTTTATTTTTATTTAAAGTTTCAGGCTTTACGACTCTGAAAAGTTTCCAGAAAGAACGGCTTCTTTCAATTTTGATACAAAGCGCTCGAGAAACGAAGGTTTTATCTTTATAAATTTTAACCTGTTCGTTAATCTTGATTTGCTCACCTTGATCAAGGTTAATTTCAATGATGTTTTCAGGAAGAATCTTTCGAACTTTAAAATTGACTCTTTCGCCAATTTCTAAACTATAAGCGGAGACACTTATGAAGAATAATGAAATCCATTTCATCAAGGGAGTAAAACTCCTTTAGTCAGCTCTCAAATACTTAATGTATTTCGCTACTGCCTTAATATCACTCTCATTGAGTTTTTCTAGGTAAGGAACCATGTCGGGATTAACTCTTGTTCCTGCTTTGATTTGATTAACTTGATCGATCACGTACCAGTCGTGTTGACCCGCAAGAAGGGGACCTTTTTTTTCAGGGTTTCCGCCACCTTTTTCTCCGTGGCATTCCATGCAGTTACCTTTCTCATTATAAACAAGCATACCTTGTTTAATGATCGGGTCATTCATGTCCATCCCGCCTTCATCCTCTTCTTCTTTTTCTTCTGAAGGTCCAGCGAGTAATGCTTTTTGT
>JAUHYH010000060.1 GCA_030426585.1 Bacteriovoracia bacterium | reverse complement strand
GTCATGGCCCCTAGTCAGACTTTAACGGATGAAGATTATCAAAATTTAAGGGATGTTTCATTAAAGGTTGTTCGGGCGCTTAATATCGAAGGGGCGTGTAATGTCCAACTCGCTCAAGACCCACGAACAAAAGATTATTTTATTATTGAAGTGAATCCTCGAGTGAGCCGGTCATCGGCACTCGCTTCAAAGGCTACGGGTTATCCGATCGCAAAAATTTCAGCTCAAGTTGCCCTTGGGAAAACGCTTGATGAAATCCAAAACCCGATTACGGGGAAAACATTTGCTTCCTTTGAACCAAGTATCGATTATATCATTACCAAATTTCCAAGATGGCCTTTTGATAAATTTAAAACGGCGAATAGAAAGCTTGGCTCTCAAATGAAATCGACCGGTGAGGTGATGGCGCTTGGAAGAAATTTTGAAGAGTCTTTCTTGAAATCCATCCGATCTCTAGAGCTTGGTTACTTCCATTTATATGACGAGCAGTTTGTTGGTTGGACCGATGAACAGTTTGAAGAATTTATTCTTAAACAAAACGATGAAAGAATTTTTGCTATTGCTCAATGGATTAGACAAGGGAAAGCGATTGAGGCGATCTCACAACTCACAACAATCGATGTTTTCTTTTTAAAGAAGATTGAAAAGATTATATCTATAGAAAATCAATTTAAAAAAGAAGGACTCACAGAGGATTTAGTTTTCTTAGCCAAAAGAAACGGTTTTACTGATAGAGCGATTGCTTTCTTCACTGATAAGGCTACAGAAGAAGTTACTGCATATAGAAATAATATGAAGCTTAAACCGGTAGTTAAATTGGTTGATTCTTGTGCGGCAGAATTTCCAGCTCTGACTCCTTATTATTATCAAACCTATGAAACGATAGATGAATGGGAAGAAAGTAAGGATAAGAAGATTGCCGTTATCGGCTCAGGTCCTATCCGAATTGGACAAGGGATTGAGTTTGATTATTCATGTGTTCACTCACTTCTTGCTTGTCGAGCAGCGGGTTATAAAACAGTCATGATTAATAATAACCCTGAGACTTGTTCAACTGACTTTACGCTTTCAGATCGGCTTTATTTTGAACCACTTTATGATGAGGATGTTCTTGAGATCCTTGAGCGGGAGAAGCCCGAAGGTGTTATTGTTCAGTTTGGTGGTCAAACGGCCATCAACCTTACTGATACGATTGCAAAAGCAGGTTTCAAAATTATTGGAACTTCTCCTGAGAGTATTTCAAAGGCAGAAGATAGAGAGCAATTTGATGCTCTTATGACTGAACTCGATATCGTAAGACCTAAAGGACTTACAATTGCGAGTCGAGATGAAATTGATTCTGTCATCGATGATATTGAGTTTCCAGTAATGGTAAGGCCATCCTTTGTTCTTGGTGGGTTATCAATGGCAATTCTTTATAATAAAGAAGAACTTACTGAGTATGTCGCTAGTGGGGTCACGATTACTCCTGAGGCACCACTTCTTGTCGATCACTACATCAAAGGTCTTGAGATTGAAGTGGATGGTCTTTGTGATGGAGAGCACGTTCTTATCCCTGGGATTATGGAGCATATTGAAAGAGCGGGAGTTCACTCAGGCGATTCTATCGCAGTCTACCCACCTGTGAATCTCTATCAAGAGGTTATTGATAAGGTGGTTTCTGTTACGAAGAGGCTTGCTAAGGGTCTTGATGTTAAAGGGATTTTTAATATCCAGTTCATGTATAAAAAAGGTGAAGTCTACGTTATTGAGGTTAACCCTCGAGCGAGTCGTACTGTTCCCTTCCTTAGTAAGATGACGGGAATCCCAATGGCCCAAGTGGCAACAGAGCTTATGCTTGGGAAAACTCTAAAAGATCTTGGCTATGAAGACGGACTTTATCCAACTCCTGACTTCTACTCTGTGAAAGTTCCCGTGTTTTCAACTGATAAATTGATTGATGTTGAGCCAGGACTTGGACCAGAGATGAAATCAACAGGTGAAGTCCTTGGGAAAGATAAAAGATTACCGATTGCTCTTTATAAAGGACTTTTAAGCATTGGTTTAAAAATTCCTGAAGCGGGAAGTGTGTTATTCACTTTGTCTGATCGCTATAAAGACGAGTCAATGGGACTGATTAAAGGGTTTCATAATCTAGGGTTTCGAATTATGGCCACCAGTGGGACAGCAAAGTTTATTCGAGAAAATTCTGATATTAATGTTGAGGAAGTTCCTAAAATTGGATCTGCTGACTACGACCTTCAAAATTACTTAGAGGATGACAAGATTGATCTTGTCGTAAATGCTCTTTCTAAGGGAAAAAAATCGAATACAGATGGTTTTTACTTAAGAAGAACGGCGTTTGAGAAAAGAATTCCTTGCTTTACTTCCATCGATACGGCGAAAGCGATGCTTGATGTGATTGAGTTTAGGCATATTTCAGTGGAGCCTTCAGTTTGATTATTGTAGCTCTTGATTTTCCTAATGCTGATGAAGTGAAAGCTTTTATTCCTAAGCTTGAAGGCCAAGTGGAATGGGTAAAAGTGGGGATGGAGCTTTTTTATAGTGAAGGTCCCGCTATTGTCGATTATCTCCAAGCACAAGGGTATAAAGTTTTCCTCGATCTTAAACTTCATGATATCCCCAATACTGTCTCAAGTTCCTTGAAGGTGATTGATACCATGGGAGTCGGGATGGTGAATGTCCATGCGCTTGGGGGAATAGACATGTTATCTAAAGCAAGAGAAGTCGTAAGAGACACGCTCTTAATAGGAGTGACAATTCTTACCAGTCATAATGATCAAGCCATTTCTCAACTCAACTTAAAAGGAAATGTTTTTGAAAATGTTTTAAATCTTGCAACTCTCAGCGATGAGTGTGGGCTTGATGGTATTGTATGTTCAGGACAAGACCTTAAAGGAATGAAAGACAAATTAAGAGAGAAGTTTCTTTTTGTAACTCCTGGAATTCGACTGAATTCAGGGTCGCAAGATCAAAAAAGAATTATGACTCCTGGTCAAGCGATGAGAGCGGGGGCAACTCACTTAGTGATCGGTAGAGAAATTACCAAAGCGAACGATGTTGGAGCGAGTATCGCTGCTATAAAAAAGGATATAGATGATAGCCTCATTGCTTAAAGAAGTTGAAGCCTTTAAAATTTCTAATACTCCTTATACTTGGGCTAGTGGCATACAATCACCGTTTTACTGTGACAACCGGCTACTCCTAAGTTACCCCGAACAATGGGGGCAAGTGATTACAGGGTTCTGTGAACTTATTAAGAAGAACTATCCCGAATGTAATTGTATCGCTGGAGTTGCCACTGCGGGAATTCCTCATGCAGCTGCGATTGCTCGAGAAATGAAGCTTCCGATGGTGTATGTGAGATCAAAGGCAAAGGAACACGGCAAGCAAAATCAAATAGAAGGACGTTTACCCGCTGATGCTAAGATTGTGATGGTTGAAGATCTTATCTCAACAGGGGGAAGTGTCATAAAAGCAACTGAGGCTTTTGATGTGGGAGTGCTTGGAGTTGTTGCGATTTTTTCTTATGGGTTAAAAAAAGCTCTGAAAAACTTTGAAGAGAAAAAACTAAGCTATCATACACTTACTAATTTAGATGAGCTGATTGGTTGTTTTGATCTCGATCAAGATTCACAAAAGTTAGTGGATCAATTTAAAAGTGAGCATTGTTAATGCTTTATGATCTGATCAAAAAAGCTTTCTTTCAATTTGATCCAGAGCAAGTTCACGATTTTACGCTGGAAAAGTTTTCAAAAAATTCCTGGTACTTGCGTCAAATGATTAAAGGGTTTGAATCTCTTCCTTTTCACCAAGTGAGCTCTCATCAGATGACTTGGAGAAACCCCTTAGGCCTTGCCGCTGGGTTTGATAAGAATGGAGTGGCCTTAGATTTCCTCGATTATTTAGGTTTTGGTGCGATTGAGGTGGGAACGGTTACCCTTAAGCCTCAAGAAGGAAATCCCAAGCCCCGAATATGGCGCTATCCCGATGTCAAGGCCTTAAGAAATGCTCTTGGGTTTCCTTGTCTTGGTTCTGAGGTTGTTCTTAAGAATCTAAAGAGCTACCAAGGCGAAGCCACGCTTGGAGTGAATATTGGCAAGAATAAAGAAACTCCTAATGAGAAGGCCGCTGAAGAATATGGGAAGCTGATTGAGATGTTTGAAGAAGCGGCTGATTATCTGGTGGTTAATATATCTAGCCCCAACACAGAAGGCTTAAGAGACCTTCAAGAAAAGAAGGCGTTAGAAAACCTCCTAAAAGTCGTTAGTGAAAAGAAACAGCAAACTCCAACTCCAATATACTTAAAAATTTCACCTGATGAAACTCTTCAAAGTCTTGAAGAAATTTATAAACTTACTGTTGCTCATGGTCTTCAAGGGATCATCGCAACAAACACCACAAAACAGCACCCTTATGAAAGTGGTGGGTATTCTGGTGAGCCCCTATATGATCTTTCTCGAGAGGCTTGGTCTCATTTGCTTACTTGGAATAAAGGTAATGATAACTTTGACATTATTGGGGTGGGTGGTTTTAGCCACAAGGGGCAAGTGGATGAATTCCGTCGCTGTGGTGGAAAGTTCTTTCAGGTTTATACAAGCTTTGTCTATCAGGGACCTGGTATTTTTAATTTAATATAAAAGTCGCGCCTCGACTTCCTTCTGGCTTTTTAGGATGAATCTTTCGACCTTCTCCAATTTCAATCTTTTCACCAGAAAGACCTTGTCGCTTAAGGTATTTCTTAATCGCCTTAGCTCGAAACTTTGCAAGCTCTTCATTGGTATTCCATTCTCTGGCCGGCACAAATTTAGCGGGTACGGGATCAGTGTGACCATGGACAATTATATTATGACTCTTGAGGAAAGGAGCGAGTTTTCTTAAGCGCTTTTTTCCACCTCTTGTGAGTTTAAATGAACTCGGTCGAAAGAAATTGAAATTTTCGATACTCACAGCGTCTTGGTTTCTATATTTAAACCTAAAGACACTTTTAACCGATGTGATATCTTTTGTTTCTTTTTTTACAACAGGTTGAGGAGTTTCAACTGGTTTTGGTGCTTCAGTAACAATTTTTTCAACTTTAGGTTGAATAATCTCTGGCTCGATAACCTTCGGTGCGGGAGCAGGAACGACTTTTGCAACTTTCGGCTTCGCTGCAGGAATAATTCGAACTCTTTTTTGATGATTTTGAATCCCTCGGTAAAAGATCACTGCAAGAATGAAAATCGACATAACGCTTAAAGCGTTAAGGAACTCTGGGAAAAGTCCAATCGTTTGTCTTGGAACTTCTAGAATAATTTCAGAGGGACGTTTCTTCTTTAAAATTTTCATTACTTCGTCGTTTCTTTTTCTTTTACAGGTTCAGGAAGTTCAGGGGGTTCACTCATCTCTAATTCGAATTCAAAGTGACCGGCACGTCTTGATGGTTTCACATGAACTTTTAGAGCATGCTCTACATCTTGAGGGAATCGGTCTTGGGCAATGAGATTGATCCCACGAGCAATCATTTTTCTCACTTCAATGTCTTTATTAAAAATATGGTGGATTCTATTTGTAATCGGTTGAATCCCAAAGTGAGAAAGAAGAAAACCGTTAACAATCGTTACGATCGGCATTGTGAAAAGCCTCGCAAGATTTGCGTTGGATTGTGTTTCGAAGAAAAGAGGTAACGCCATGACAAGAGAGATCACAAAAGCGAGTTGAATGGGAAGTTTTCCAATCGTAATAAGCTTTGTAAGGTCATGGGCATGACGATTCTTGCGTTCTCCGATATCATGGTTCATTGTATCTTTTACTTGCCATGAGTCTTGAAGAAAAAGCATGTGCTTAACCCCATCCACAATGAAAGGGTGAAAATCTTTTCTTTCAACAAGTTCAAGATCATTTTGTTTCGCTAGCTTTTGAACTCCAGAAATTTGAGTAATGATATCTTCTGGCTTTAATTCTGGTGCTTTTATAATTCCCCAAATATTGTTCTTAAGGGTTTTTATATCTTTCATTCCATAGCTCAAAATCATAGAAAGCGATGCTGCCGCTGAAATTGAGAGCAGGATCGTAAGATTGGTCAGAAGACTCAATTGTGGGGTTAGAGTTGTCGTCAAAATCACACCCGTAATGAGAGCGCCCAAAGTTACATAAAGAGTTGTTTTCATTTAGATTTCTCCAAAATGCTCAGCTATTAAACGTTACTAGCTCTTATCGGAGGAAAGTACTATTTCCTTAAGGTGATCAAAAAACTTGGGCTTTGCGTTTCCAAGGCCTTTGATTTCCTCTTTGCCGATATCCTTATCTATCTGTGTACAGCATCCTTATAATAGGAGCTCCGAGAGGGCTTGTGGGGACAGCAGAGCTAAAGCTCTAAAAATCAAGGGGTTAGAGAGTTAAATAGAGCTATCTAAAATTTAGACAGTCTTCGTATAAGACCAATTATTGTGGGCAGGGAATCAATCTAATAAAAGGGAGAAGTGATCTCTCATAATTTGAGAAACAATAGACCTTGTTCTTTCTGAGGTTTTCTCCTCAAGTGCCATATAAATAATTTCGTGCCACACGAGGGCCTTGATATTGAGTTCGTCCATCGAAAGCAGCGCCTTACTATAAATCTTAAGATAACTTTTTTCGCTAGAGAGGTTTTCAGAAGTGAGGGGATGTTTAAAAAGAGCAACCTGAAATAACTCACAACTCTTTAGCTCAAATTTTTCAAAAGCAGGAGAAGTAATATGGCCAGTATCTTGGCTAATATTAGAAAACTGAGAAAAGTCATTCGTCACATGGACAGATAATCCTTGTTGGGCAATCTTTTTTAATTTTACTTGTTCTGAAGGAGAAAGGTGTTTTTCTAGAATCGAAAGATTGGGAAGCATTACTTCCAATATATAGAGTTGCAGATAGGTTGTTATGAAAACAGCGTAACCTTGATAATGTTTGGAACTCCAAGTTTTCTTACATTTTTTTGAATAATTACAATTATTATTCTTTGAAAATGTTTCTGGATTATTAAGGTACTTAAACAAAATGTGCTTTTTTCGATTATATTTTTCGAAGTATTCTTGATCATAGAACTGATCAAGATCTTCAGCGATATCAAGGATGAAACTAACTTGTTCGTTGTTGTTAGCTGTGCAGATATACCCAAGCCCACCATTCCCAACTCCGCTTCCCCCATCATCAGTTTTTTGGATAGGCGCACTTGGGGCCTGTTTTAAAGCTGAGGCATTATCAGAGGGTTGAGAGCAAGAAATCAAGGTTAAAAGGAGAGTTATTAATAACCCTTTCATACTTATTTTCTCTCCCGAGTAAGTTCGAAAAGGTAGGTCCCCATCTGGTAGGTTGAGTCGCAATCATTGTCGTTATCATATTTTTGAATAAGTGAATCGAGGAAATAACGAATCTCTTTTTGCATGTTCGGGATATCTTCTTTTTTGATATTGATAGAATAACTATTATATTCTTTCTCCGTTATTGGAGATGTGAAAACTCTCTTAGAGGCGAGTTGTAGGTAATATTCATGGGCCCGTTGAACATCTTGATCTTCAATATCTACGGCGTTGGTAAGCCGTTCGAAATCTAAGTTCTCATCTAACTCGAAATGATCAATAAGATTTTGAATTTCATAGTCACTAATGTCTGAATGAAAAGTCGTTCGAAGGTTTTCAAACTTTAAGTTCTTGATGATCCCTCTCTGCTTGAGAACGACTAGGGCAAATGAAAGGGGGCTTAAAAGAAAGCTTCGATCGGTGACAATCGTTTTTTTCTTCCAGTTAAAAGGATTTAACCTTTGGAGGAATTTTTGAGTAAGCGAGGACTGAGTTGTTTTCTCATGGAAAAAAAGCTCCATGAAATAGCGAGATTCATTCTCATTCAAACCGAGATCTTCAATAAAGCGAGGCACGAATTTCGCTGGTATGGGTCTTTTCCCACTTAGGATATGGCTTAGAGCACTGGTTGAACTGATCCCTAATTTACGACACCAGACCTGAAGTGAGAAAAGCGGGTTTTCAGCCTTTTTAGCCTGGAAGTGATCATTGAGATAATCAGCAATGGTCTGGTAACGATAGATATTCATCTCTTTTAGTTATCATCCAAATGAGGAGCTTTAAATGGGGGATTGTACAATTTTCACGTCAAAAATGACGATTAGAGCTCAAAAATAGGTCATTCTTTTGAAAAATGACCTTGGGCTTTAAATCCCTGGAATTATTACTAAGCGCCAAATATGACGGGCTAAATTATTGTTTTCCTTGAGTGAAATAGGGTCTGCTCCGAAAATACTAAAAACGGTTTATTGCGGGAGTCTGTATTATGAAATTTCTAATTTTATTAGCTTTGAGCTTATTTTACAGTTGTAACGAAGCCAAAATTGGTTCAAGTTTATTCTCTTCAAGCTCAAGCACTAACTTAGGTAGTGTTTCTGAGGAAGTCCCATTAGAAGTTTTAGATCGCTATGAAGAAGTCAGTAAGTATAGTCAAAAATTCTTAAAAAATTCTAGAGATAGGCATACCGCAACCTTGTTAGATAATGGAAAAGTTCTTGTTGTTGGAGGTTATTCTGATTCTAGTACTTTAGCGAGTGCAGAGTTATATGACCCAGAGACACGAAATTTCACAGAGACAGGATCTTTAAGGTTTCCAAGATTCAGCCACACGGCCACACGACTTGAAGATGGTCGAGTTTTAGTTGCTGGTGGTTGGAATCCTAATGGTATTACCAGAGGAAGAACAAGTGTTGAAATCTATGATCCAGTATCTAATGCATTTAGTGCCGGTCCTTCTCTCTCTCAAGGAAGAGTAAGTCATACAGCTACTCTTTTGAATGATGGTAGAGTCCTCATTTTGGGTGGAAACTATATAGAAAACAATAGAAGCGTATTAGCTACAACCGCTGAGATATATGACCCCAATACCAATTCATTTAGCCAGATCCCTATGCTAAACCCTAGGTATAATCACACCGCAACTTTATTAAAAGACGGAAAGGTTTTAATTGCTGCAGGATATGCATCTGTTAATAGTCCAGTTTCTCAGAGTTTAGATATATTTGATCCTGTCTCCAATACTTTTACTGAAGCAAGTTCTTTAGCAGTAGGAAGGCAAGAGCATACAGCCACTCTTTTAAAAGATGGAAGAGTTTTAATTGCTGGTGGGAGGCAAACGTTTGGGTTAACTAGTGCTGAAATCTATAATCCAATCACTGACACAGTTGTCGCTGCTGGTTCTTTAAATGATCGTAAAGAAAAGCACACAGCGACTCTTTTGAATGATGGAAGAGTTCTTATTGTTGGAGATCGATTTGAAACGAGAAACACTATAGAGATTTACGATCCCATTACTAATTTATTTAGCTTACCAACCACATTAGTAAATGAGAGAGAATCCCATACAGCAACTTTATTAAAAGATGGAAAAGTTGTAATTATTGGAGGAGCGAGAGGTAACGGAACCTATGACTATTTAACTAGTGCAGAAACATTTGATCCAGAAACTAATTCAGTAAGTTCAGAAATTTCTAAAGAAGCCCGAGAACGGCATACAGCTTCGGTACTAAGCGACGGGAAAATAGCAATTTTTGGTGGTTATGGGAACCAAGCACGTTTCCTTGATAGTGTATTAATCTTTGATCCTATCTCAAATCAGTTCTATAATTCTTTTCCACTTAAAAATGCGAGGTCTGATCATACGACGACCGTTTTAAATGATGGTCGACTTCTAGTCGTTGGTGGTCGAGGAGCCCGAGTAACTTTGAATAGTGTTGAAATTTATGATTTAGATTCTGGTTCGTCAGATGCAGCTTCTCTTACATTAGGAAGAACTCAGCATACAGCGACACTTTTAAAAAATGGGAAGGTTCTTATCGTTGGTGGATATAACGCTTCAAACTCTGGTGGTCCTTATTTGTCGAGCGCTGAAGTTTATGATCCTGCAACCAATACATTTAGTTCTGCAGGTTCTCTTTCAGAAGGAAGAAGTAACCATACAGCAACACTTTTAAACGATGGAAGAGTTCTTATAACGGGTGGGTATATAGGAAGTAGAGAGGCTTTGAGTAGCGTAGAGCTTTACGATCCTTCTTCTAATACATTTGTTTCCGTCCAGTCACTTTCTGGAGCTAGGTATTCTCATACCGCGACACTTCTAAATGATGGAAAAGTTTTAATTGTTGGTGGAAGAGGGACAGGCTTTGGGGTTATGCAATCGACTAGTGAAATCTATGATCCTGAATCTGGAGTATTTAGCAACAGTGCTTCTCTTTCGGAAGCTAGGACTAATCATACCGCCACGCTTTTAAAAGATGGAAATGTTTTAATTTCAGGAGGAGATAGTGGTTCAACTGATAGTTCAGGAAGTGTAGTCGTTTACAATACAAGTTTAGGAACATTTACAGAAAGAGCTCCTTTAAATGTTGCTAGGTATGACCATACGGCTGTACTTTTAGATGATGGCGAAGTTTTTATTTTCGGTGGTCATGGAACAGGTGGTATCACTGGTTCTTGGGATTTTAGGAAATAGATAAAATATAGTCTTATGAAATATTAAACTAGAGCAAAGGTAGCTACTCTCATGAGAGTCTTTTTTTGTTTATTATGTGATACCAGATGAAGAAAGTATTTATTTGTATCATCTTTTCATCACTTTCTTTTAATCTCTTCGCAGAATGTAAAAATGAAGGAGAGATGATCTCTCTGTTACTCGGTGATAAATGTTGTGTGGGGCTTGAGGGGATCGTTCCGGAAAATGCGGGACTTGATGCGAACCCTGTCTGTCGAAAAAAGCAAAATTGTTTTAAAGAAGGACAATGGCTCCCAGCAGGACCGGGGATGGATTGTTGTGAAGGGCTTAAACCTGTAAGAAAGACAGGTGATCCTTTTTTAGGTGTAGGAACTTGTTCTCCTAAAGATTGTGTCGAAGAAGGAAAAAATCTAACGACAGGTAAAAAATGTTGCCCTCTGTTGGAGTCTTCAAATAAAAGTGGTGTGCATGTTTGTATCCTGAAAACTTGTAATGCCAAAGTTACGGGAGATAATGGCGGTAAATTCACCATTGTATCGAATGATTACCCAAACGATTTTAATAAAGTAGAAGTTGTTGATGATGATGGTTACCTAGGTCTCTTGATATTCAACTCAAAAATAGATCGTTATAGATCAGAGTATATTATTACGAATGAAGACAAGAATCTTATTCGGGATTCTTTTTTAAGGGCCAAAAAGTATTGGAGAGAAAATTATGGCCTTGATATTAAAGATGAAGCGTCTTTTGAAGAAAACATAAAGAACCTAAAAGTTGAGGATATTAGGAAGAAAGTTGGGGGGCGTTATGGTGCCAAGGGACCAGAGAAACTTCATGAAGTCGCACTCAAATATTTTGAAAACTTAGGTCAAATCGAACAGGTTTTAAAACAGTCAAAACTCGATAATAAATCACAACAAAAACTAGCAAGCTTGCTTCGCAAGGAGCACGACAAGCATGGTTATTATGTGAATTCAAAACCTGTAGGTAACTTTTGTGGCGTTAAGGATTCAAGAGATTTTGAAAGTGATAATATTTTGAGACAAAGTGTTTGCAGTAAACTAGGATTTGAAAATAATGGTTTTGAAGAAGTTCCTGTCTTCTCTCAATCAATGAGCTGTAATGTTCGTTATAAATTTAATTATCAAGAGGAGCCAATGGGAGGAACGGCTAATGAAGTTATTGATAATTAATTTCTTATTTTTGGTTCAAGGCTTTTCTGCAACCGAGTTGAGATATCAAGCGAAATTATTGTCTTATAATAATAAAACATTTACGGTTCAGGTTTATGAATCAGGTAAAAAAACATCAGAGAAGCTGAAATTTCCTCTCAAACACCTCAGTGAAAAGCAATTCAGAAATAGGCATAAGCTTGTTGGAAAAGTTATTAAATTTTCAGTGATCTCTCCAAGATAAAAAAATCTATTCCACAACTCCAATCTTCTGCGCTTTCACACCCTGTTTTTCCATCAAATTTACGAAATAGCTTTCAACCTGAGGAGAGATGACAACGGTAAATCCAACCCCCATATTAAAAGTCGTGTAAAGTTCTTCGTGAGAAAGACCCGTTCGGTGTTGAAGTAACTTAAATATTTGTGGGGGTTCAGGGTAGTCAGTTATTTTGAATTTTCTATCCTTATTCATACGAGCAATATTTTGAAACCCTCCACCTGTAATATGGGCCATCCCTTTTATAAGACCTGGGTTAGTATCAATAAACTTTAAGATCGGTTGAACATAGAGCTTAGTCGGAGTTAGTAGTTCTCGCATGAGATCTCTCTCATGTTTGGCCACCACTTTTCTAATCAGTGAATAACCATTTGAGTGAGGTCCTGAAGATTCAAGTCCAACAATAATATCTCCCGGTTTAATCCGGTCACCCGTAATGACTTTATTCTTTGCAACTTCACCTACACAAAAGCCTGCGAGGTCATAATCATCAAAATGATACATCCCCGGCATCTCTGCCGTTTCTCCGCCGATGAGCGCAACGCCCGCATCTTTACAGGCCCTCGCGATTCCTTCAACAACATCTTTGTGAGATTTAAGGTCAAGTCTTCCGGTTGCAAGGTAATCAAGAAAAAATAAAGGTCTTGCCCCTGCACAGATAAGATCATTCACACACATGGCAACGAGGTCTTGCCCGATGGTATCGTGAAGACCCATTTCAATCGCTAATCGTATTTTGGTTCCAACTCCGTCAGTCGCAGCCGCAAGGTAGCGATCTCCCATGTCGTAGAGAGCACAAAAACCACCGAGTCCCGTCACGACCTTTTCATTAAAGGTCGAACCC
>JAUHYH010000257.1 GCA_030426585.1 Bacteriovoracia bacterium | reverse complement strand
TAATTCTCTAAAATAGCGACCAAAGTCCTTCCCACAGCTAAGCCTGAGCCATTGAGCGTATGCGCAAATTCTGGCTTTTTATCGGCCTTATAGCGGATCATTGCCCGTCTTGCTTGGAAATCCCAGCAGTTAGAAATACTAGAAATTTCTCTATATTTGTCTTGTGACGGCAACCAAACCTCAAGATCGACAGTCGACCTTGACCCAAATCCAATATCTCCCGTGCACAGTTTAACTGCACGATAGGGAAGCCCAAGCTGTTCAAGGATTTCACAACCGCTATCAATCATTTCTTGATGGGCTCGTTCAGAATCATCATTGGCCGTTATGCAAACCATTTCAACTTTTGAAAATTGATGCATCCGAATCAAACCCCGAGTGTCTTTTCCATAGGAACCGGCTTCACTTCTAAAGCAGGGAGTGTGTGCAACATATTTAAGAGGAAGTTCTTTGGCTGGAAAGTTTTGTTCTCGTTTTAAGTTCGTTACAGGAACTTCTGCCGTTGGGATAAGATACCAATCTTTTCCTTCAATTTTAAAAAGATCCTCTTCAAACTTTGGTAACTGACCCGTTCCAAAGAGAGTGTTGTTGTTCACGATAAAAGGTGGAATGATTTCTTCAAAACCCTTGGCTAAGTGAAAGTCGATCATATAATTTGCGAGAGCTCGCTCAAGACGTGCTAAAAGCCCTTTATAGACGACAAACCGGGCCCCTGTGAGCTTTGCAGAGGTTTCAAAATCTAGCATCCCAAGCTCTTCACCCAATGTCGCATGGTCTTTAACTTTAAAATCAAAGCTTGGAATATCTCCAACTTTTTTGAATTCGACATTACTCTCTTCATCGGCTCCATCTGGAACATCATCTGCAATCAGGTTAGGAATTGTTGCAAGCAAACCATCAATTTCTTCTTGAACTTTATTAAGTCCTTCCTCTTCAGCCTGCATAACACTCTTAAGAGTTGCAACCTCATTCATCTGAGATTCAGCGTCCTTTCCATCTCTCTTAAGCATTCCAACTTCTTTAGAAAGAGCATTTATTTTAGCTTTCTTCTCTTCAACGGTTTGAATAAAACTTTTACGCTTGGAATTAAGAGATAAAATTTCATCGATAATACTTGTATCGAATTTTCTTCTTTGAAGATTTTTAATTACATAATCTTTGTCTGATTCAATAAGCTTAAGATCCAGCATTGCTTTTCCTTATTTAAGTTGCTCCATTAATTTTTTTATTTGGTCAGCTTTATCAGACTGCGGATTAAGTTCAAGATAGGTTTGATATGACTCAATTGCTAACCTGGACTGTCCGAGATACCTGTAAACCTCACCAATCTTATAATGGACCTCTATCTCTACCTGCTCGCTAGTTTCTAACACTTTCTTAAAGATATCAAGAGCCGCTTCTAGTTGATTTCTACGAAACTTTACATCTGCGAGGCCCTTAAGCATTTCAATATTATTTGGCTCTAGCCTTTGAGCCTTTTTAAATTGGGCTTCAGCATTCGCATAATCTTCGGTTTTTTTATAAATATTTCCGAGCTGGATATAGCCAAAAGATGCATAGGGATTTAACTCTATTTCTTTTTTAGCCAGAGTTGTTGCTGAATCTGTATCACCCTTTAGAAGGGCTATCTTGCTTAAAAGATAGTGAAGTTTTGGATAACTGTTTATTTTTTCTTGAATCTCGAGAAGCACATCCTCTGCTTCCTTGTATTTACCGAGGTCAAAATATGTTTGAGCCAAAACGATTCTAATCCCATGATCAGCCCTATTGTGAATTAAGTACTCTTCAGCATTTTTAATGATCTCTCCATATTTTTGTTCTATTTGAGCAGCCTTCATTAAAAATAAATAAAGCTCAGCATCAACATTAACCTTTTTACCAATTTTTGCTTTGAGAGATTCAAAACTTTTAATCTGGCCACTTCTATAAAAATACATCGCTATTTTATTTTCAATCTTTGGATGATCAGGATAATCCTTTTCAAGTCCTCTTAAATAACCAAGAGCTGTTTCGACATCTTGAATTTCATAAATAATATCAGCATACAAAATACGATACTCAATTTTAGCCGGGTTCAAATCAATTAGCTTTGTAATAATATTTCTTGCCCTATCGAACTGATTATTTTCAAGATAAATTTTTGCTAACTTATAAAGTGCCGTTTCTTTTAACGGATTTATCTTTATAGCTTTTTGTAACCAGAGTATCGACCGCAACAAATCTTTCTTTTTTTCATAAAAAAGAGCAACAACCTCTGCGTAATCGTCATCTTCTCCTAGCTTTTGGTTTAGCTCCTGGATGACAACAACTCCTTCCCTGAACTTATAAGCATGTGCATAAGCTTTCAGTAAAAGTATCCCTGTTGTTTTATTACCTTTTCTAGTTTTTCTAATCTGCTTTAAACTATTGATTGCTTCTTCTAAATATCCATTTTCAATTTGAATCTCAATCAATAATTGTTTGGCTGGCATATAATCAGGATAAGCATCAGTTGCGTTAATCGCATTTGTCAGAGCAAGTTCTGAATTTTTTAATTTAAAATA
>JAUHYH010000256.1 GCA_030426585.1 Bacteriovoracia bacterium | reverse complement strand
AGGAAGCACCCCAATCCGATGGGCCTGTTTGGGATAAATTGAGGAAAGATCCTCTCCCCAAATTTTCACGGAGCCACTATTAGGTCTAAGTAACCCTAAAATAATTTTTATTGTAGTTGATTTCCCAGCACCATTGGGGCCTAAAAAACCATGAATTTCGCCAGCTTGTAGCTGAAGATTGATTCCCTTCAAGACCTTTCGGTCACCAAAATTCTTTGATACTTGATCAAGTTTCACCATCATGGTCATAGATAAAATAGTAGCTTACTCAAGTAGAGAATGAAAAGATTCCCCCTCCCAGAGAATGACGTACAGAGTCGATATAATAGATGGATATGACTGATGAATTCTATAAACGTCTCAAAGCGACTCTTGATGAGTACGAAAAAATTATTATCACAACTCACATTGTTCCCGATGCCGATGGCCTCGGAAGTCAGATCTCGCTTTGTCTGGCCCTAAGAGAACTTGGTAAAGAATGTTATTGCGTCAATGAAGAGGCTTTGCTCGAACGTTATGATTATCTTGATCCCAAAAAGACCATCCTTTCACTTGATGAGTTTCATAGCAAACATAAAAAATTCAAACCTGACCTTGTCATCATCGTAGACACCAACAAGATTTCACGAACCGGCTTAAAAATGAGCCAGTACTTGTCTGCTTTTTCTAATATCATTTATATCGATCATCACCCTTCTGAAAAAGTGAGTCTCGGTGTTCACTTTATCGATACGAACGCCTCGGCGACGGGTGAGATTACCGGTCGGCTTATAAAAAAGTTAGGACTCGAATTTACGAAAGAGATGGCCCTTGCTCTTTATACGGCTATCTTGATTGATACCAATACCTTCCGCTACCCTTCAGTCACTCATTACACCCATAAACTTATTGCTGAACTTTTAGAAACGGGTGTTCAAACCACTGAAGCTTATAACCATATTTATGGGGCGAGAAAATTAAAACAAATGCATCTCCTGGGTCATATTTTAAAGAATTGCCAAACCAACTCGACAGGTGAAATCGCGTGGATTCTCATTACGAAAAAACAACTCGACCAGTATGAGTCTGATCTAGAAGATACTCATGCTTATATCAATAACCTTCTTGTTCTTGAAAACGTTAAAATTGCTTGTATGTTCCGAGAGGAAGGACGGCGTATAAAACTAAGCCTACGCTCCCATGGTGATATTGACGTGGGTGAAATCGCTCAGGAATTAGGTGGCGGTGGTCATAACCACTCTGCTGCGACAGTTTTTGAAGTTCCTCCTGGTTTTAACCAAGAAGAAATCATTCAAAATAGTCTTAAAAAGATTGAAATGTTTTTAAAGCAATTGAATGCCGCTTAGTTCTTAAGAAGTCTTAAAAATCGATTTTTAAATATCCGCTCATTAAATCGAAGAGCATAACGCCGAAGTAGATCAGGCTTAAAACCTTCAGAACCTCCTAAGAATTCAGTAATTTTCAATTTCAGATCATCAAAACCACTAAAAAATGTACAAACATCTTCGACCAAGAACTCACGATTCACAGAGTTTTCACGTATGATAACAGGGATTCCCGTACACAATGAACAAAAAGACTCCACTGGGAAGGGATGATCACAATCATCGATAAAAACCAGTGCTTTTAATAATTCAATATAAAGCGCACTACTATTAAGTTCCTGAAAGAATTCGACTTGAGGGAATTCAACCTTAAGTGAATGGACTTTCTCCGAGTTAGAAATGATTTTCAACTGATAATTAGGACCAAGAAGCGTAATTAATTTATACAGGACTACTCTATTTAATTTTTCTGTTCTCAGAAGGACATTTTTATTTTCATAGAACTTTCCCATCACTGGGAAGTCGCGACTTACAAAAGGAGCGGGAATCACATCCGCATTTTCAAGTCCCAGCTCATCGGCCAGGCTTTGGGAGCAAGTATGAACATTCTCCTTCTTAATACCCTTAAACTTAGCAGACTCCCCATAAAGATAATCGATTCGAGGAATGTTGGGATCTGTCTTGATATTATGAAGGTACCCTGTTGAAAGAAAGAGGTAGAAATCAGCCTTAGGAACTTTCATTTTCTTAGCTGCTGCCTTAGTCCAATTAGGAAATCGCTCAAGGGACTTTTTACTTTTAAAGAAGAGAGAAAGGTAACTGCTTGTCACCTTATGCATATGTATGGGACCAACAATGTTTCCAGGCTTGTGGATCAGTGACAACAACTCAACTTCGTGACCAATAGAGAGTAAAGTTTCGACCATTGCAGTCGACATATCTCTTTCAACTAATTGATCAGTTCCAATGACGACTTTAATAACGCTTCCTTTGTAAAACAACGGCACTCAAAATAAGGAGCCCCCCTCCAACCCATTGGAGAAGTCCAAGTGTTTGATTTAAGACTACCCAATTAACGATGACAGCACAAAAAGGAAAGAACAACTCTAATAAAGTTGCTGTCCTCGCAGGGGTATATTTGAGACCTTTATAATAAAGAGAGATCGCCATCAGTCCTGAAAAGAAAACCAAGGCGATCACTTTAATTGTAAACTCGGTA
>JAUHYH010000255.1 GCA_030426585.1 Bacteriovoracia bacterium | reverse complement strand
GAACCCATGAGAATCTATCCCGCTGTTCACTATACAATGGGTGGATTATGGGTGGATTACCACCTACAAAGTACGATTCCAGGTTTATTTGTGGCTGGAGAAGCCAACTTTTCAGATCATGGTGCTAACCGCCTTGGCGCATCGGCATTGATGCAAGGTTTAGCCGATGGTTATTTTGTAATTCCTTATACTGTTGGTAACTATCTTGGTTCGACTAAATTAGATCCAGTCGATACTAATAATGATGCATTCAAGGCAACCGAAGATGAAACGCAGTCAAGAATTAACAAATTGATTGGTGTTAAAGGTTCTAAGTCAGTCGATCATTTCCACAAAGAGCTTGGAAAAATTATGTGGGAATACGTCGGGATGGCTCGAGACAAAAAGGGTCTTGAGAAAACAATCGAAGAAATCCCTAAACTTCGAGAGGCCTTTTGGAATGATGTTCTTATTCCGGGAGACCCCCAAGCGATGAACCAAGAGCTAGAAAAAGCCGGTCGAGTGGCTGACTTTTTAGAACTTGGAGAACTCATGGCACGGGATGCTCTCACCAGAGAGGAGTCTTGTGGAGGTCACTTTAGAAGTGAATATCAAACAGAAGACGGTGAAGCTAAGCGAGATGATAATAATTTTTGTCATGTTGCTGCTTGGGAATGGAAGGGTGAGAATCAGGCGCAGGATCGTCACCGCGAAGAGCTCACTTTTGAAAATGTTAAACTTGCAACGCGAAGTTATAAATAAGGAGTCGTCATGGGTGGAGTAACAGCTGAACGACGTAATTATAAGTTAAAAGTTTGGAAGCAAAATGGACCTGATGACTCAGGTCATTTTGAAGAGATCGATGCAAAAAATATTTCTCCGAACCAATCTTTTTTGGAGATGCTCGATCAAGTGAACCAAGAACTCATTGAGTCCGGTAAAGAACCAATCACTTTTGATCACGATTGCCGAGAGGGAATTTGCGGAACTTGTTCTTTAGTAATCAACGGAAACCCCCATGGGCCCCAAAAGCAAGTAACCACTTGTCAGCTCCATATGAGAAGCTTTGCGAGTGGAGAAACCATCGTTATTGAGCCCTTCAGAGCCAATAGTTTTCCTGTTGTTAAAGATCTTTTGGTAGATCGATCCGCATTTGATCACATTATTCAGGCTGGTGGATATATTTCTATTAAAACTGGGAATGCAGTGGATGCGAATTCGATTCCTGTTGGAAAAGAAAATGCTGATATGGCTTTCAATACCGCAACATGTATTGGTTGCGGCGGATGTGTGGCCGCCTGTGCGAATTCTTCTGCAATGCTTTTTACTTCGGCTAAGATTTCCCATTTAGGTTTGCTTCCTCAGGGGCAACCCGAACACCAAGATCGTGTTCTAAATATGGTTAACGCTATGGATGAGGCAGGATTTGGTAATTGTTCGAATACCGGTGCGTGTGAACTGGCGTGTCCAAAAGGTATTAGCTTAGAAAATATTGCTCGGATGAATCGCGAGTACGCTAAAGCCTCTTTGAAGTCTCGTTCATAATTTTAATGGAGTATTGATTTATTAGGGCCATCCATAAAAGGTGGCCTTTTTTATTGAGGGTTAATCATGATTTTGTATGAAGTGAATATCGAAATCGATGAGAGAATAAGAAGTGAATTTCTAATTTGGCTGAAGACCCATATCGAAGAAATGGAAGAAGTTCCGGGGGTTTTACCGAATACGCAACTCTTCTGGGACCTTGAACAGAAAAACAAAGCCAGTATTCATTATCTTTTTGAAAACCAAGAATATTTAGACTCCTACATCGATCGGCTCGCACATGAAATGCGTGGACGACTCCCCGATCATTTTAAAGAATACCTAGTTTTTTCGAGACGTTGTCTTGTTAAGACGAGTAAATAATACATTTCGCAATGAACATATTTTTCTGGCTTCAATGACGCTTGCCCTGAATTCGCCTTTCCCATAGATCTTCCAGCAGTGTTGGGTCCTTTAATAAATGGGTAATAAGAGGTGTTTTATGAAATCTATTTTAATTCTTTTACTTTCGCTTGGTTTTTCATTTTCTGCTTTCGCAGAAGCTCCCGAGCATACTGTCGGAGAGAGAAAAAACTCTGAAATTATTGGTGAAGTTCTTTTAGCTATAGGTAAGTGTGATTCTGGAAAAACCCAGTTTTCAGACTTCTCTAAGGTCACTCTTCCACTTTTTAAGTGTGAAGCTTATGTCGAATTTGTTGAGTATAAGGTGAACCCTCCGGGACTCTTTAATCAGCACTTTGTGAGAAAAGAAGGATCTGAGTCAGAAGTAAAATTCCGTAAAGTTGTTAAAAACGAGCAACTTATTAATTACTTCACGCCAAGTGATGATATTTTTGGTCAACTTCAGTTGAGCTCTAACTGTGAAACTTTGAGAGCCAATCTCGAGAGAAACCTTCGTTACACTGACGAAGAAAAAGAAATGATTGCCGGCTGTTTTGGCTTATAAATTTTAGTTAAAACCTAATAATATTAAAAGCTCCACTCGTGGGGCTTTTTTTGTGCCTATACTAAAGTGCCTAATTTTT
>JAUHYH010000254.1 GCA_030426585.1 Bacteriovoracia bacterium | reverse complement strand
TAGTGACAATGTCCCCAGCCCTAACCCCTTGTTTTCTTAAGGCTTCAGCATACTTTTTTATATTTTCCCAAAGTAAGGGATAGCGGTATTCACGGTATTCACCCTTACGGTTCATGAAGCGAATACAAGACGTATCCTCAGCACTTCTTTCAAGAATATAATGCAGAATATGGGGATTCATATCAAAATACTAACAGAATCATGGATTTGGAGATACTTCCTGAACACCTAGTTATAATTTTTACAGGGATTTAAAGGCATTTCAGCTCTCATGTTAGAATTCTAACATATGGAAAAACAAAAGGTTTTTGAGATTTTCAAGAGTGCTCTTGTTAAGAGTCATCTTAACAACGATCCTTCTTTGACAGAAGATCAGCTTTCTCAAATTAAAGAAAAAGTTGAGAGCACTGTCACTCTTCAATCGCCTTTAAGCTCGCTTAACTTGGACTCAATGACAATGACATGGATTGTAGTTCGTTTAGAAGAAGAGCTTGATGTCGACGCCTCCGGTATTTCTTTTTTTGATATCTATGATGTCGATAATCTTATCAATGAAGTCTTAGAACTTAAGTAAGGGAAGCTAATGCTAGACTTTAGTTTATCTGCTGAGAATATTGCTTGGAAAGAAAAGATAAAACTCTTTGTTAGAGAGGATATTGTTAAGCACCCTCATTTAGACAATCATGGTTCTTTTCCAAGAGAACTTTATCAAAAGGCGTTTGAGCTAGGAATTATCACTTGTATGATTCCGACTGAATATGGAGGCCAAGGGAAAACACTTCTTGAAAGTGCCCTTGCAGCAGAGGAATGTGCTTACGGAGATCTTGGGTTTACGACTTCAGCTTTTCTTATGCGTCTTTCAATTGCACCTTTACTTTATTACGGAACTGAAGAACAAAAACAAAAATGGATTAAACCGCTTACTGAAAGTCTTAAATTTGCTTCTTTTTGCTTCACTGAACCTGAAGGGAGCACTAATTTAGGTTCCCGCCCAGCTAGTACGATTGCGATCGAAACAGAAGATGCCTATATCATTAATGGGACGAAATGGACGATTTCCAATGCATCAGTTGCTTCACTCTATCTTGTATTTGCACGAATTGAAGGTGAAAACTCTGGCCTTACATGCTTCGTGATCCCTCGAGAAGCTGAAGGTTTAAGTGTCTCTGCTCCTTATAAAAAGATGGGACAACGAGCTGCTGATACAGCAGAAGTAAAATTCGAAAATGTAAAAATTCCGAAGGATAACAAGATTGGAAGACAGGGCGAAGGAGCTCAAATTGCACTCACGTCATTGAGACATAGCCGAGTGGGCATTGGTGCTATGGCGTTAGGTGTTGCTCAAAGAGCCAGAGACCTTGCTAAAAAACATTGCCACGAAAGGCTTAATGGAGAAGGTAAACCTATTATTTACGAACAAGATATTAAATTTCGTTTTGCTGAAATTGAAGCAAAGATTGA
This sequence comes from Bacteriovoracia bacterium, assembly GCA_030426585.1. Classification (GTDB taxonomy): domain Bacteria; phylum Bdellovibrionota; class Bacteriovoracia; order Bacteriovoracales; family Bacteriovoracaceae; genus JAUHYH01. Next base: position 1,088 of record JAUHYH010000254.1, on the reverse strand, counting down.
AATGCTACGTTCTTTTGTCTATCGAGGAATTTGGGAAATGGACAACGGAAAGAAAGCCACTTTCTTTTCAAGTTCAGTAAAACTCCTTGGGGCTCAAATCGCTAATGAAGTCGTACAGGAATGTCTCGATCTTCATGGGGGAAAAGGGTATCTAGAAGAAAGTCTCATTGAGAAGCTAGTTCGAGATACAATGCTTTTACGAATCTATGAAGGAACTGAAGCCGTTCAAAAGTTATTGATTGCAGATAGCGCCATCAGACTCCCTAGAGAGCTAAGATCATGAGGTTTTCACTATTTTATGAAATGCAAATTTCTGAACCCAATAAAAAGTCCGAGCAGCAGCTCTTTCACGATTGTGTAGAGCAAGCCGTTCTCGCAGATGAAGTGGGTTTTGATGGAATCTGGGCGGTTGAACATCATGGGCTTTATGAGTACGCTCATAGCTCAGCCCCTGAAATTTTCCTTTCTTTTGTCGCTGCTAAAACAAAAAGAATCAATATCTGTCATGGGTCTACCCTACTTCCAAAAAATTACAATCATCCTATCAGAATTGCTGAACGACTGGCGACTCTTGATATCTTAAGCAATGGTCGTGTTTATTGGGGAGCTGCAAAGTCTGGAACAAAAGTAGAGCAAGGAGCTTTTGAAATTGATCCCAAAGACCTTCACGATCAATGGCTTGAAGCCTTAGAAATGATCCCTAAAATGTGGAAAGACGAAGCTTTCTCCTGGAATGGGAAATATTATAATATTCCTGAAACTCACATCGTCCCAAAACCAACTAAAAACCCACCTGTTTTTGCAGCCTGCAGCCGTCCAGAACTTGCGGTTAATGCAGGAGAACTAGGTTTAGGGGCTTTGAACTTTGCTGTTTATAAAGACGAGCAACTCAAAGAGAAAATTGATAATTATCGCGCGGCGATCGCAAGGGCCCAGCCAATCACTGGATATGTAACGAATCATTTTTGCTGTAACCCTGCGACGCTTATTCTCAAAGATGATCGCAAGGCTTTGGAGTATGGAATCAAAGGCTCAAAGTTTTTTACACGATCAATGGCTAATTACTACTGGACAGAGAAACGCCATGT
>JAUHYH010000253.1 GCA_030426585.1 Bacteriovoracia bacterium | reverse complement strand
CACTCTTTAGCTTCTAATAACTCTGGGAAAGCCAGTGATCTAGAAAGTGAATCAAAACTTAGTGCCACCGAGGAGCTGATTCGAGAACTTTTAAATACGGGGCAAAAAATCTATTCGGTTCAGATGAATGTCATTTTGAAAGAGGAAGCTTCAAAAGATGGAGAGAAAAAACTTAACCGTCAGGTGCGTGATGTTCTTTCTAGATTTCGCTCCCTTCAAGGTGCCGAAGCACTAGAAGAAACTGTAGGATCATGGAAAGTCATAAAAGGGAACTTCCCAATGTCGCCTATTAAACAAGAGCGCTCAAAGAAAATGAAAACAAATAACTTGGCAGATTTCATTCCCCTTTATGGACCTCGAAAAGGAGATGAGAATCCTGTGATTTTGTTTCGCAACAGAATGAACGGGCTAATTAGCTATGATCCATTTGATTCTAAACTCAACAATTACAACTGCCTTGTTACAGGATCATCTGGATCAGGAAAAAGTTTTTTAAACAACTGTATCTTGCTCCAGGAAATGGCAAGAGGATTGAGAGTTTTCGTAATTGATATTGGTGGTTCTTATAAAAAACTGACTGAAGCTCTGGAAGGCCAGTACATTGAAATGGACCTTTCAGAAAAATACAAAGTTAATCCTTTCCATATTAACGACATCAAAGCTGGACCTAGCAATCAAAAGATTAAGACTTTGCTTTCAATGATTGAATGTATGGTCACAGATGAGGGAATGGAAAAACTTGATAAATATACAAAAATCGAGGTTGAAAAAGAAATTATTGCTCTTTATGAACAAAAGAAGACTGAAAGAAAAATTCCTATTCTTTCGGATTTAGAATCAAAGCTTAAAAAAAGTTCTGAACCCTCTTTAATGAAAATTGCAAAAATGCTCTTCATTTGGACCGGAGACCGACCCTACGGGAAACTATTGGACGGACAAGGTGAACTTAGAACAAACGCCGAAATCTGTTCTTTCGATCTAAAGGGTCTCTCTCAATACCCGGACCTCCAAAGTGTAATGATCCTAACCTTAACTGATTTCATCCTCTCACAAGTTGAGGGGGATAGATCAGTTAAAAAGCGAATCATCTTAGACGAAGCGTGGGAACTTTTAAAATCCCAAGCTGCTGCAACCTTTATGGAATACTCGGCTCGAACCCTTAGAAAGACAGGTTCAGGAATCACCTTTATCACCCAAGGTGTAGAGGAAATTGCTAACTCCCCTATTGGGTCTGCAATCCTCAACAACACGGCAACAAAAATTCTTATGTTACAGCGTGGTGACATAGATATTCTGCGAAAAACACTTAAGCTCAATTCTCAAGAACTTGAATTAATACAGTCTCTAAAACAAATGAAGGGCCATTACTCAGAAGGCTTTCTTATTGAGGGGCTTGAAAGCCAAGTCATTCAAGTACATCCCTCTCCACTAGAGTATTGGCTTGCAACCAGTGATGCCAATGACAACAACTACCTCTATGGACTCATCGAAGATGGGATGAACTTTAATGAAGCAGTTGGGAAAGCGGCAGAAAAATACCCCCACGGTATTAACCAAACTTAGGAGGCACCTTGAAACGGTTTAAGTATTTCTTCATCGTTTTATTAATGACGATGACAACAACATATTCAAGACCCGCCAAAGCTGATCTCTGGGGTGGCGACGTTGCAGTTTTGGTTCAAATTTTAGCCAATGCACTTCAACAGCTCGCTCAATTACAAAAGATTCTCTCTACGGGGAGCGATACTTTGGGAATTATGAAAGATATTAACTCTGGACTCAAACAGGGACTTTCTATAATAAGCATCATCAACCCAAAGTTTAACCCCGGATTGTATGGAAACCTTGATACCGCTGACAAAGTATTGAGGGCCATTGAAGACTTATACGGAGCTATTCCCCAAACAGCAGAAGCGAGACTTCAACAGGCTCACGATCAGTCCGTTGCTGAAAGTATCGCAATGAACGGAACCCTTTTTAATTTTGCAGATCAAGCAGATGAAGAAAGTAAGAGAATTGTTGCTCACGCTAAAGTGGCAAACCAAAAGGGAGCTGCGAAGCTAACTGCCCAATCAATTGCAGTATTGATAAATGTAAGCACCCAAGTCTTAAGAACCAACTCGATGATGCTTAAAATGATGGGCCAAAACGTTGCAATGGAAAATAGGAAATCAAAATTAGAGTCTGCCCAATTTAAAACGCAGTACGAAAGTTTATCAAATGCAATTGGAGAACTGCCTCAAGAGCCTAAACTTCAACCACTAACGGGGAACTAGATATGCCAGAATTCGACGCACTTGGCCCCTTGGCGAAGAGCTTACACCAGGAATTTGTGACGATCTACTATCTTTTACTTCCGGTGTTCTTTGCATTAGCAATTGCCACACAGTGGTTTAAGGCTGGGCGAGCGACCTCAGACTTTTTAGATATTTTAAGACGTGCGATTATATCCACGCTTCTTTTGGTAGCTCTTCCAGATATATCCAACGCAATACTATTTATTGTTGAAGGGATTTGTGAACGGATTGATACCGTAAACTCACTAGATAACATTGTG
>JAUHYH010000059.1 GCA_030426585.1 Bacteriovoracia bacterium | reverse complement strand
CAACCCCACTAATCACGGCGAACTGACCAAGTGGATCTCCTTGGTATTTCATATAAGATTCGGGAAAAGGAAGAACAGTTAAAACAACATTGGTTGTATGGATTTTAGCTTTTACAATTGTATAATGAGGAACACGAATTTTAGGAGTGAAGATAATAAATGCTTCGCACATTTTCGTGATTTCCCATGTGTCCTTGATCACAGCATCACTTGCAGGGTTTTTCTTTGAAAAATAAGCCGCGGAGTTTGAATCATCCACAATCCCATCAAGAAGTTTATCTTTGTAGTTATGAATGAGCTTTAAAAGAAAATGGAATTGAAAGGCCCCCTGAGTTTCAAGAATTCGATCATAATCATAATCAATCCGAATTCTCTTTGGTACTTTTATAAGTTCAGGCTTTTCTGCCAATAGCTTTTTATCCTCCATCTGGCTAATGAACCGATCTTGCTCATCAAAGATAAGAACAAAAGGATCGTAGTTATCAACCGCTCGAATAAACATGAAAATATCATCAAGTTCTTTTTTCCCTCTAACGGGATCATGCAAACAGTAAACGATAATTCGGGGAAAGACCTCATCAAGGATTTCACCATTTTGATCAAGGTACTGATGTAATCTTAAACAAAAAGAGAACTGATCGATCTGATCTTTTGTTTCATTCAGTGCACGCATATAAGCATCGACGATCAGAATTCTTAATTTTTTGGCATTATTTTTTCCAAGGATATTAGACTCTTCAACAAGATTTTTAATATACTTCGAGAAATTGTTTTTTTGATCAACAACTTCATTCTCATAGAGATACCTAAATTTTTCTTCATCTGGTGTGAGTTTTTCAAGCTTGGCTTTTGAGGGCATGACATAATCAAAGTCATAACAATACTTATAATGATAATAGCGACTACTCATATCATGATTGCTAACAGTGTAATGAACATTCTTAGTGATCACGTTTGCTTGTAAACGAATATATTGATCCCTCGGGAGATTTGCATTCGTTTCTAGATGAATATGATCCATTGAGACATAACCAACCTTGGCAGGAATAGAAATTTCGGCAGTAATTCCCTTGGATTCTTTAAGGAAGTACTCGGAGAAACGTGATTTATCAGGATTGAAAATCAATGCCGTTGGGATACTTGAAAATTCGATTTCCTGAAGTTTATAAAAAAGGTAATTGATACCAGTATAAACCATTTTGTTGATCAATTCTTGGTTATCTCTTAAAGCTGATAACAAACCTAAAAAGGGAATTTCTCTTAAAGGGTAAATTCTTGAAAGAAAAAATGAAACTTTTGTTAACTTATCTGAGTCCAAAGTAAAATCAATAACTATCAAATCAGGACTTCTTCGATAAATTTCATAAACTAAACCTGCGGCGGTATCCATACTGTAATCGAGAATGAAACGATTGATTTTTATATTGAAAATATGCTCAAGCGATTCGATATAACGTTCGAAGTATTTATGGTCACGCCCAAGGTAGACCACGCGCTTGGGAAATCCATTGGCTATCACTTTGGATCATTCTCCTAAATTCATGAGCAATATCGCTAACTTAGACTTTAACACAGCCCCCAGAAAACAAGCCGGCTAGGCATATCTTCCTAAAATAAGTTAAATTTTGACTTATATCCAACAAGCCACTATAACTACTGGTAATTACAAAGCACAGAGGTGAGTCTTTGATAAAAATTAACCGCAAAGTTGAGTATGCTCTCATGGCCCTCAAATATGTCTTGGACCACGAAGGCCAAAAAGTCAGCATTCGGGAAATAGCTGACAATTTACGTATTCCATTTGATACGACTTCTCAGGTTTTTCAAAGGCTTAAAAGGCATGGTCTCGCAGTCTCAATCCAAGGAGTCACTGGAGGCTATACGCTTTCTGAAAAGGTAAGAAATCTTAGTTTTCTTGAGCTTAGTGAAATCATTGAAAACAAGAAGTTCTATGAAGACTGTGAAGACAAAAATTGTTCTTATATCGGAAACTGTACGATTCAGACTCCCATTAAGACACTTCAAAAACAACTTCACCAAACCTTTCATAACTTAAAAGTGCTAGATCTTATTCAGCAGGAGACAATAGTTGAGCAGTGAAAAAGAATTCAAAATTGAAGATCGCCTAGAACAGGAATACAAATACGGTTTTGAAACTGATATTGAAGTTGAAGAGTTCCCTAAAGGTCTCAACGAAGACGTTATTAAATTAATTTCTCAAAAGAAAAATGAACCACAATGGCTTCTCGATTATCGTTTAAAGGCTTATAAACATTGGAAAACCCTCACTCCTCCAACATGGCCGTATTGTAAAATTCCAGAAATTGATTTCGAAAACCTTTACTATTTTTCGAAACCAAAAGAAAAAAAGAAATACGATAGTCTTGATGAAGTTGATCCTGAACTTCTCGAAACTTTTGAGAAATTAGGAATTCCGTTAACTGAACAAAAAAGATTAACAGGCGTTGCCGTTGATGCTGTTTTTGATTCAGTTTCTCTAGGAACGACTCACCAAGAAGATTTAGAGAAAGTGGGTGTTATCTTTTGTTCATTTTCAGAGGCCGTTGAAAATCACGAAGAACTTGTTAAGCAATATATGGGAACCGTTGTCCCTTATACCGATAACTACTACGCGGCCCTCAATGCTGCTGTCTTTAGTGATGGGTCCTTTTGTTATATTCCTAAAGGAGTCACTTGCCCTCTCGATCTTTCAACATATTTTAGAATAAATGCCAAAGAGACCGGACAGTTTGAAAGAACTCTCCTTGTCGCTGATAAGGGTAGTTTTGTTAATTACCTTGAAGGCTGTACCGCCCCTCAGCGAGATGAAAATCAACTTCATGCTGCCGTGGTTGAACTTGTGGCGCTTGATGATGCCACCATTAATTATAGTACGGTTCAAAATTGGTATTCAGGGAACAAGAAAGGCGAAGGCGGGATTTTCAACTTCGTTACCAAACGTGGAAAATGCCAAGGGAAAAATTCAAAGATATCTTGGACTCAAGTTGAAGCCGGATCAGCGATCACTTGGAAATACCCAAGCTGTATTCTTTTAGGTGAAAATTCTGTCGGAAACTTTTATTCAGTGGCCTTAACGAATAACAAAATGCAGGCCGATACTGGAACTAAGATGATTCATATTGGGAAAAATACGAGAAGTACTATTATTTCAAAAGGTATCTCGGCCCATGACTCACAAAATGTTTATCGAGGCTTAGTTAAAATCATGCCATCTGCTGAAGGGGCCCGAAATTTCTCACAATGTGATTCTATGCTTGTGGGTGATCAGTGTGCGGCCCATACTTTTCCAACTATTGATGTAAAGAATCCAACAGCAATAGTTGAACATGAAGCTTCAACTTCAAAAATCAGTGCAGATCAGATCTTCTACCTCCAATCACGAGGAATGGATACAGAGAAAGCGGTAAGCCTTATTGTTAATGGATTTTGTCGCGAAGTCTTTAAAACACTGCCGCTCGAATTTTCAGTCGAGGCAGTCAAGCTTATAGAAATGAAATTAGAAAACACGGTAGGATAAATATGATTAAAATTAATGATCTCCACGTTACAGTTGAAGACAATGAAATTCTTAAAGGCATTAACCTGACAATCAAACCAGGTGAAGTCCATGCCATTATGGGACCTAATGGATCTGGTAAAAGTACGCTTGCAAAAGTCATCGCAGGTCATCCCAGCTATGAAGTCACAAAGGGTTCCATTGAGTATACAATAAATAATCAAGCGAAAGACCTCCTCGAACTTGAACCAGATGTGAGGAGTAAAGAGGGAATTTTTCTTGGCTTTCAATACCCTATTGAGATTCCAGGAATTTCAAACCTTAATTTTCTTCAAGAATCATTTAATGAAGTTTGTGAGTATCAAGGTGCTCCCAAAATGGAAGAAAAGGAATTTCTTGATTTTCTTCAGCCTAAACTTGAAGAACTTAAAATGACTCCCGCCTTTCTTTACCGACCTGTTAATGACGGTTTCTCAGGGGGAGAAAAAAAGAAAAACGAAATTCTTCAACTCAAAATACTTAACCCTAGACTTGCTCTTCTCGATGAAACAGACTCAGGTCTTGATGTTGATGCACTTAAGGTTGTTGCTGGTGGGGTTAATTCTTTTAAAACAAAGTTCAACTCGACTCTTTTAATCACGCACTACCAAAGACTTCTTAATTATATTGAGCCAGACTTTGTTCATATCTTAAGTTGCGGGAAAATTGTTGAATCAGGTGATAAGTCTTTGGCCCTTAAGGTTGAAGAGAAAGGTTATGATTGGTTAGCGTAATGATTGAATCAGCAGCAACACTATTCAAAGACCAAACCCGTTACTTTCAAGGCTTTGAAAAAAAAGGTCTTCCTAATAGAAAAACTGAGCGTTGGAAATTCACTCCTGTTGCTTCTCTTTATCAAAAAGAATGGAACCCGCAAGCAGCTATTAGTGCTGGAGAGCTGGATGAATTCTCAGACTTCGTAAGCTTTGACTCTTTAGGAGAGCTCTCAAAATCAAAAAATTGTGAGGTCAAGAAGCTAAAACCAAGTGAGATTGAATCCTTTTTTCAGCAATTTGAAACAACCAAATTCTGGCAAGAGGATGATTCCTTATTTCAATGGCACCTCTCTCAGCTGGATCATTTTTATCATATTAAATACACTGGTGAAGAAACGCTTTCATTGACTCATAGTCTAGGAAGTGGTGCCCTCGTTAACTACGGTATTGTCTTTGAGATAACCTCTCCTAAAGCAACGGTTCTAGAAAGTTTTTTGGGAACTCGAGGTCAAACTTATCATCAAACGTCTCGCTTTTTTGATCTCAAAGAAAATCAGGATATTAAACATGTCATCGTCAACGAAGCGACTCCTGAGCAATCACAGCAGATTTGGACCTTTGCAAATCTTGATCATGACAAGGCCCAATACCACGGTCTCCAGGTGAACTTTGGAGGAGGTCTCGTCCGCTCAAACCCTTTTATTAATATTCAAAAGCCTCACTCTTTTGGAGAATTTAATGGGTTTTATTTTTTAACGGGTGCTGATCATTTCGATTTCTATTCTCAAATCAAACATTTCTCTGGAGAAACAGAAAGTAATCAGGTCGTTAAAGGTCTGCTTCACGACCAATCAAAATTTGCTTTCACTGGAAATATCTACATTTCAAAAAATTCACAGCTCGTAAATGCGGCTCAATTTAATAAAAACCTTGTTATGAGTAATCAAGCTCAAGCCTTTGGGCAACCACAGCTTGAAATCTTCGCAGACGATGTGAAGTGTTCTCACGGATCTACTACTGGTCAGTTTGATATTGATGAACTTTTCTATCTTAATGCCCGAGCCATTTCTCCAACCAAAGCAAAACGGTTAATGGCCCAGGCCTATGGTCTTGAGCTTATTCAAATGGTTGATAATGATGTTTTAAATACCTATCTCACTGGAAAATTAACTTCTAAACTCAAAACAGCTTATGGGGAGTCACGTTGAGAAATCTTTATAATGAAATAAAAGACCAATTCCCCATGCTCAATGAGCAAATGAATGGGAAACCCCTTACTTATCTTGATAGTGCTGCAACAGCCCTAAAGCCTTTATCTGTATTAGAAGAAATTGAAAATTATTATAAAAGAGGAACTACAAACGTTCATCGAAGTATCCACTCGCTTGGCGAAAAGATGACCCAGAAGTATGAGAAAACTCGTGATACTTTAGTCCATTTTCTTAATGCAAAGTCTCGTGAAGAAATCGTTTTTACCAAAGGAACAACCGATGGTTTGAATCTTCTCGCGAGATGCTTAGATTATAAACTTAAAACGGGTGACGAAATTCTTATTTCTGAGCTTGAGCACCACTCAAATATAGTCCCTTGGCAGATGACTTGCGAGAGAACTGGTGCCGTCCTCAAAGTTGTTTCGATTGATGAGAACGGTGATCTTGACCTCGAGGACTATAAATCTAAGCTCAGTGTGAAAACGAAAATTGTCTCTATTATTGCTTTATCAAACGTTCTTGGAACCAGAACTCCTGTGAAAGAGATGGCTGCAATGGCCCATGAGAAAGGAGCCCTTTTTATTTCTGATGCCGCTCAACTAGTCGTTCAAGAAAAAGTCGATGTCCAAGAACTTGGTGTTGATTTTCTCGTTTTCTCCGCCCATAAACTCTACGGTCCTACCGGAGTTGGTGTACTTTACGGAAAGAAAGACCTACTTGAAGAAATGCCTCCTTATGCTGGTGGTGGAGACATGATCGATCAAGTCACATTTGAAAAAACAACATTTAATGATCTTCCTTATAAATTTGAAGCGGGAACTCCAAATATTAGTGGGGTTATTGCTTTCCAAAAAAGTTTAGAGTTCGTCGAATCTCTAGGATTTGATGCTATTCAAGAATATGACAAACATCTGCTGAACTATGGTCTTGATAAACTTAAAGCTCTCCCTGGGTTTAATTTGATTGGTAACCCTAAAAACCGAGGCCCCATTATTACTTTTACGATCGACGGTGTTCACACTCATGATCTTGTAACAATGATTACAATGGAAGGAGTCGCGATAAGGACAGGTCACCACTGTGCTCAACCCCTTCATAGAAAACTGGGAATTGTCTCATCGGCCCGTGCCTCGCTCACAATTTATAATAATGAAGATGATATTGAGAGGTTATATGGAGCTCTTAAGAAAGCTCAAGAACTCTTGGCTTAAGGAAATTAAAATGGCAGAAATTAAAATCAGTGTCGAGCCAACACCAAACCCAAATGCTTTGAAGTTTATTTGTAATTTACCGGTAAAGACTGAAGGAAAATCAACCTTTAGAGAACCTCACTTATGCCAAGATATCGATTTAGCTCGAGAGCTCTTTGATCTTCGAGGAGTGGATCAACTTCACTTTTTTGAAAATGTTATCTCCTTAACTAAGTTTACCTTCGAACCTTGGGATTCTTTAGAACCCAAAGTTCAAGAAACCATTAAGAAGTATCTCCCTGACCATAACCCAGATTTTAAAGATGGAAGCAAGCCCAAAGTTAATCGAGAGAATCTCTCCCCTGAGCTTCAACAAATTGAAGAAATCTTAGACCGGAGAATCCGTCCAGGTCTTCAAGGTGATGGAGGTGATTTAACTTGTGAAGGTTTCGAAAATAATGTGCTTATGATCCGTTACCAAGGAGCCTGTGGAACTTGCCCAAGTTCAACAATGGGAACACTTGAAGCGATTCGGGGAATACTCCAAGACGAGTACGACCCCGACATCGAAGTCTATATCGCTCCAGAGAATCAAAACTCTTAAAAATCTAAGTTTCATAAAAAGTGCAGATTCTAGGAGACACGAGCGAGAAGACGAGGCGTACGCTTTGATACGTCGCAGTCGACGAGTCGATGTGGACGACGACGAAAATGCCTTTTTATGGAAGTTAGTAGACGGATTCGAGGTTGGAATAGATTTCTTTTTTAAGTTTTTTGATATCTTCTTTGCTAAAAGTCTTTTCTTCCTCTAGCCTTTTAAACGTTTGATCAAGGTAAGTTCTGTGTTGTTTTTTAACCCTTCTATAACAAAGCAGACGATCACTTAAAAGTTCAAAGGCACCACATTCTTGATGAGTTTTTTTGAGAAGATTCGTGACTTCTTTTAGTTCACTCCCAAAACTTGATATTGAAAAAATTAAAAGAAATATTTTAAACAAAGTGATTTCTCCACTTGGCGCCATAAACGCTTTGAAACTGATCAATAAGTGAGTCTATCGGAAAACCAACAATATTTGAATAGCTCCCTTTTATCGATTGAATAAAGGTCAAAGCTGCTCCTTGGATTCCATAGGCCCCGGCCTTATCTTGATATTCATTTTGTCCCAAATAATTCTTAAGCTCTTCTTCTGTAATCGTTCGACAAAGAACCTCACTTACTACCGATTGATGGAAGAGCTCCTTGTTTGCATTCCCAATAACGTAACTGGTACAAACGTAGTGAGATTTTCCTGAAAGTTTGAGAATCATCTCACGGGCGTGATCCCTATCATCTGGCTTATTGAGAATCTCCTCATCTACTGAAACAGTTGTATCACTCGTTACAACAAGATCAGAGGGAGAAAGTTCTTTCTGTAAGGCTTGGAATTTCAATCGAGCAAGCTTCAATGTATAATCCTGCGCACTCTCGTCAATCCAATCAGGCTCTTCGGCCTCACTGGATTTTACTTGAAAAGGAACTCCTAAATACTCAAAGAGTGCTTTTCTTCTTGGACTTTGACTTCCCAAAATCAATGAGAGTTTTTCGGTTGAATTCACGCACATCTCCTAGCTCTTTCTTTGCAAGCCATTCCCTTTTTTGTTGGTTAACCGTTTGAAAAATATTAACCAGAGAAGGTTCTTTTAACTCAGGACCTGGTCCTCTATTTAATTTTATAAAATAATGATTAAAAACATTGAGAAGGCTCTTTTGTCCCGATCCCTTTAAAACTGATGCTTTAAAATTGAAAGGCTGCTTTTGGATTCTTGTCAGGTAACCTTCTCGAGATTTTTTAACTGAGGCTTGATTCTTTTTTTCTAGGATTTTCTTTTTATACCGAACGAGAAAGTTTTCTCTTGCCTTTAAAACAGAAGGAAGACTTTTTAAGTAAATCTGGTATTCAAGAACACCTAAATCATTGGGTAAAGGCTTAATGTCTTTTCTGTTAAGAAGCTGATACCACTTCCCTGGATCAAACTCTCCACTCTTATATTGGGCTAAAGGAAGATAATATCTCATCTTATTTTTAGGATAATCAATCCCTTCAATACCCTCTCGACTCCCAACTACGGCGCCATCTTCTAAAGAATAAACAAAGTCTACGGGACGTTTATAAGATTGCACAATGAGATTGGGGGACTGGATTGTTAAGTAAGGATGTTCAACTTCAAACCAAGAATTATTCAATTTCACAAGATTTTGCAGTTTCTCGAGGCGATACTTTAAGAAACCTGCATTTTTTAAACTCATTTCAATTTCAGACTGTGTTTCATTATAACGGTAAAGATCCCAAAAAATATTGGCTTCTGCATCGGCTAAAGGAAAAAGCTCCTTAAAAGAGTCTTTGCTAGCTTCAGTAATTTCTTGTGTTCGTGGAAGAAACATCACATGACCTTGATGAACTTCAACGGCCACATGAGAAGACTTTTCATCAAAATTTAGAACAAGTTCTTTTATTTCGATCATGGTGTGTGCGGCCATTCGAATCAAGTTTCCATCAATCAGTTGAATCCAAAGGCTAGACTCTGCCCCGGTTTTTAAAGTTTCTAGTAGCTCAATTGGTCGGTCGTAACTTAATCTCCGATTGTATCGCTTGGTCTCTTGTTCACAAACTCCATAGCAATCTAGGACAAAACCTACCTGACTATATGCAGAACTCGCAGAAAATCCAAAATAAGTTACAATAAAAGATAGAGAAAGAACTCTTAAAAACATGTTTTAAGTTTATGCGATTTCAACTGACACTGGCCATTACTCTTGGGATTTTCCTACCACTACTCTCTTGTAAGTCAAATAATGACTCAATTGAGGTGGTAAGGGCGAGCTCGTCTCAGAAAGAAAAAGAAGGTTTTTATCACCCTTTCAACGGTCTTAAACAAAAGAAAGACTGTTTAGAAGATAGTTTTCAAAGATATCCCGAAGGAAATCAAATCGGCGGAATAAAAACTTGTTTAGAAACTAACGGTGACCCCCATGTTTACTTTATTCAATTTGAGCAGGACGGGAATGATCCAATCTGTTTTCTTCCTATGACCTATTACGAAGATAGGACCAAGGAATATATTGGTGATCCCGTTTGTATCGAACAGAAAAAAGGCCAAACTTTTAAAGTTCGTTTAAGAAGAAATCGCGAAGGTGAAAACACAAAAGGTGAAAAGTTCTCAGACCAAGAGATGAATGCTATTTTCATCGTTAAAGACTACCGAGATGCTCTTCAACAGTTTTATTGTTGTTCAAATGCTGGATACTATAACGAACCAGGAACGGGGTATCCGTTTCCTCGATGCACCTACGAATATAAAATCAATATCTGTTCTGAGTTTCTTTTGAATTATAAAGGGAACTATATCCATCGCCTCAATTATCTAATTCAATGATTTCTTTGTCGTGGCACTACCTTTCTGATGATGAAGATAAGTCTCACGGGCGGTAGAGGGATAAGAAAGGATCGGAATTAAAACATCTTCCTTTTCTTTTAATCCTACGTCTTTGGGGTTTAGTTTGAGGCATACGACGTAATAAAAGAAAGACTCTTTATTAAGAGAATAAGCCTTTATATTCACGCTAATAGGTCTTTTTAAATCATCTAAATATTCAAAGACTTCATCAGGATCTGTTAAAGTCCCCTCAATATAGTTTTCATAAAGTGCGAACTTCTCAATCGAAATATCTTCTTCCCCTCGCATTTCGATCATTTCTGCAACCATAGTTGATCGCATTTGCTCAACTTCATCCATGACTTGCCTTGGGAGTATCAGTTCTTCTTTTTTTAGGTCCCCAACGGTTTCAACTTGTTCGTCAGTTTTTCTAACGGGTTTACCTGTTCGGTAATATTGAGTGAGCTCTTCGCTTTTTGTAATGACGTGATGGTAAATAAATGAAGGCTTATCAGCAAAGTATTTAGCGATAATGACAACATTAAACTCATTATCATCAATCAGATGAGTCGAATGAAGATAATAATAGACCTGCCCTAACTCATCCCTGTCTTCGTAAACAGTTGTCGGCTCATCCAATGTCTCTTCGATAACATGATTTATGTCTTCAGTTGTGATCCCAACTACTTCTTTTTCAATCCCTAGTTGTTTTCGAACTTCTCTTTCTTGAGTCTCAAAATGCTTAATATCGAGATCATGAAACTGAACAATGCACTTTTCCGAGCAAAATGCTTGGGGTCTTGCCTCATCGACAATATAAGCATCTCCTATTTTTTCGATGAATTCTCTGCACTGAGAGCAATAATATGAATACCGCTTTATCTTCATTGCCCCCTATTATCGCATAGAAACAAGTTACAAACTTTTTAGAAATTATTACCGGATTTCCTCCCTCTTTAATCAGAATTTATAATAAACATAGCGTTATCTTGGAGGAAGGATGCCCGACAACAAGACTCAGGAAAGACAAGACCCCATTCACTACTATCTTCAACTTGGAAGATCAGGACAGTTCCCACTCTTTTTTAAAGACTGGTTAGAAAAAGTAAACATGATCCAAAAAAAATCAAAGAGTCGTAAGAGTATCAGACTTTTAAAAAAGTATTTTAAAAAAATTGAAAAACATAAAACAATCGATAAAAAAAGAATTGCAATCAGTGCCATGAGTGATGATGAAAGATTTGAATTTTTAAACTCTTTCTTTCATGCAATTGAAGAAGAAATCTTAAACAGCGAGCATAAATATCATTAGACTTCTCAGTTTTTGTCTATTCTTGTTAAGCACTTTGGTATTCGCTGAGTACCGAGCTTATCAGTATGTCGTCAAGGATCCTCTTTATCCTGACATCGAACCTTCAATCGTTATCAGTGCGACTCAACCCAATCTCTATCGCTCACTTCATGGGAATAACCTTGATATCACAATGGTTAAAACATGGATGTGTTATGGTTACACTGCAGATAAAAAAATCTGTGAATACCCCCACTCTGTCTCAACAGAGGAAATAGGAATAAAAGAAAAGGGGGCGAAATGACAGACGAGGTGAGAAATGCCAGTAGAGAGCATAATCGAATTCTCAGGAAAATGCATAAAGAGCATCAAAAAGAAATCGCTCAGCTTGAACGCGGTCAAACAAAAGAAATAAAATTTCTTCAAGAAAATCATAATGAAAGAATTCAGGATATTAAAGCAGATCATATCGTGACATTAGATGACACGACTCGGGAAAATAATAAAGAAATTCTTGAAATGCATTCACTAAAAGAAAAGCGTATTCAAGAAATGAGAGATCAAGTTGCAAAAGAACATGATATTAATGAGCAAAAACTTGAATACCTAAGAGAGTCTAATCAAGATCAACGATTTGATGAACAGGCTAAGCATTCAACCTTAGTCACAAGAGACAGAGAGCGTTTCCAAAGAGAACGCGAAGAAGAGAAGTTTCGGGCCAAAATTAATAATTCACGATACAGGGCCCAAAAATCAAGAGAACGAGATCAATTGATTGAACAAAAACAACGAGAAATCGGAGAAGTTAAAGATCGATTTTCTCGAGATTATGACAAACTCACAAGAAGCCTTGAAAATCGTATGAATATCATGAACGAGAAACAAGAGTCAGAGATTAAAAAACTAAAGCAAGATAATCTCGATGAAAAACGCTATACTATTGATAAAGGTCAAAAAAATCTGAGTAATCTTAATACCAATTTTCAAAAAGAATATGAAAAAAACGAACAAGTAAATATGGCGAAAACCAAAGACCGTCAACATGAGTTCGAGCGTCGATTTAATATGATGGATAGAACTGAATATGAAAGACTTACTCAACTCCAAAAAAGGGCCGATTTCCAAAAGAATCTCGTTCGTAAGGACCTTTCAGTTTATCAAGAACATTATACTGATAAAGCTAATGATCCCTTTTATCGAATGCAGCAGTTAGACCCCGTTGTCTTTGAACAAGAAGAAAGCTTTACTGTAGAGATTCCTGTCCCTGAACACGAAAAAGATTTCTACTTACTCGCAGGTTCGGGAAGAACTCTACGCTTAACCTTTAACCGAGATTATCAAGACGAATTCCTTGATAAAGATGGTTCGGTATTAAAATCTAAAAAATACGAATCCGCTGTTAAGACAATCCCACTCTCATCTCCAATAGACCGTAAAGGCATCACCAAAACTTATAGAGATGGTATGGTGCGATTCACTATCCAAAAGGCCTAGGTTGCTCTAGCATATGGCCATGAAGTTCTTAAAAAGACCCGTACTCTCGAATTTCATTGCTATAAACTCCGATCAACGGATTTCAATTCGCTTGAATATGAGCATACTTAAAAGACCCTATGCCGAAAATTTAACAACCAAAGAAATCATCAAGCCCACATCTCCCTTAGAAAATAT
>JAUHYH010000058.1 GCA_030426585.1 Bacteriovoracia bacterium | reverse complement strand
AGAAATTCATAATGATGCCTCGGTTTATACTTTCTCAGCTCCAGGCACTGGTGTAACAATTGCAGAGGACGGGGATTATCAGGTGCAGTTTAATGCCACTATGGTTAGAACAGACGTTCCACCAGATAACTGTAATGATCGGATTAGTATTGTTCACAGCTTAAGAAGGAATGGAGTTGAGATTCCAGGTGGACGATGCGCTTCCTATATTAGAACTCATTGTAATAATAGTGAAAACCATAACCACTTAGAAGCTTCTTGTTTCTTTGATACGGTTGTTGAGGCTACGGCTGGAGATATCCTGACGATTGAAGTTTATAATGAGACGGCCCCTTCTGTTAACCCAACGGTAAATTCTCAGGACCCATTCCTCTTAACAATCATTAAGAAGCAGTAATATAATCCTTTTATGAGGTTATTTTTATTTCTACTTATTTCTTGTACTGTTTCTAATGACCCTTATATTCCAAAACTAAAAAAATGGACTCATTTTCGAAGTAAGATGGTTGATTATCAAGACACGGAAACACTAAATTATAAATTTAGTTTTCGATTTAATACAAAACGAGAAGGAAACTTCTTCATTGAGCTTACTTCTTATAATGAATCGAGACTCACTAAAGAAAAAAAACTAAAGCATTACCGCCAATCCTTATTTGGGGACTTTACCTTAATTTCAGGAGAGTTAGTCTTGAAATACCTTGATACGGTGGCAGGTTTTAGAAATTGCCAATGGGCAAAAGACTTGATTGGAGTTACTGAAAAAATTCCTTTTAAATATGATAGCGAAGATAATATTTTTATTACAAAGCTTAAAGATAGAACTTTAACTTTTGTAGAGCGCGGAGATCATAAGCTTGATGAAAAATATAAAGAAACTTTTGATAGTGAAGAGTTAGAAAACTGTAAGTTTTTTATAAACAATTTTAAGAAGGGAATCTTTAATTCTATTTCTCAGTAGCTTCGTAAAACTTAATTTGATATTTTAAATACTCACCGGGCTTTATATAAGGAGCGGCTCCAGCATCGCCATAAGTTAACGATGGGGGGGCATAGATGATAATTGAACTGTTAGCACCCGCAATTTTAAAAGCTTCTTGCCAGGCCTTTAGAATTCCCTTGAAGGGCATTTCTCTTGGTTCCCCTTTGGGTGTTCCTTCATAACGATCGCCATTCAAATGAAAACTTCGATAACTTAGCTCCACAAAAGTTTTATCTGTAATTCGAGTCTTCTTTCCTTCTTTATAAATTTTATAAACAAGTCCACTCTCAGTTTTTTGAAACTTCGAATCTCTTTCCATAAGGGCTTTAACGAATTCTTCGCCTTTGGATTTTTCATCCTTGGAAATTTCTGCTCTTTTATAAGCAATAATGTCATCGACCCGAAGAGCGTAGATATTAATTTCTTCCTCAGAGAAATCGATTTTCCCTTCAAAGTGATCTTCAATTCCTTCGACAAAAAATTGTTGTGATTGTTTATCCATTCCGAGTTCTGAAATAGCTCGAGCGTATTTTGTTCCAATAGCGTAAGCAGTTTTATCAATTTCTCTCTTAGCGCCAAAGTCAGTCTCTGAAACATCAGGACCTTTCATTTTGTCACAGGAAAAGAGGAAAACTAAAAGAATTAAAAACTTCATTCCCAAAGTATAAAAGCCCTTACTTGTCTTGGCGAACGTACCTTACTAAGAACCTCGGATTTAATTTTCACTAGGAGATTTTTTAAATCACAACGATAATTAAAAGAACAAAAAACCTTAATCGAAGGACATTAATGAAAGCGCTTTTAGTTTTAATTTTAATTTCTAGTTTCTCTTTTGCTGATGATGAGAACTCTTTTTCTGAAAAAGCTGAGAAGCGAAGAGAGAACCGCCAGGAAAGAAGAGAAGATCGTCAGGAAAACCGTGAGGAGCGCCGAGAAGATCGCCAAGAAAACCGAGAGGAACGAAGAGAAGCTCGCAAAGAACGGCGTGAAAACCGCAGGGAACGCAGAAAAGACCGTCGCTCTAACCGAAGAGAACGACGAAAAGAGCGAAAAACTAGCAATTAAGTTGTAAATTTCCTCGATTTTATGACCTTTTCAGGGGCTTTAAGCCTGGCCCCTGATTCCCTTTGAAAAAAATTCATTTTTTACTTCGTTTATAGACGAAAAAACGTCTAAACGGTTGACCTTTCAAGCTTAAAGACTTATTTACGTTGCACTATTACTTGTTTTAAAAGTGAATTTTAAACTGTTGCAGCGCGCAATATGCGTGTACGCACACTAATTAAGGAGAATTTGCGATGGCAAAGGAAAAATTTGACCGATCGAAACCACACGTAAACATCGGGACAATTGGTCACGTCGACCACGGAAAAACTACTTTAACAGCAGCAATTACAATGGTTCTAGCTGAGGCTTCAGGACTTAAAGCTTCAAGCTATGCCGACATCGATTCTGCGCCAGAAGAAAAGGCCAGAGGGATTACAATTAATACGGCTCACGTAGAGTACGAAACAGCGAACAGACACTACGCTCACGTAGATTGTCCAGGTCACGCTGACTACGTAAAAAACATGATTACTGGTGCTGCTCAGATGGACGGTGCGATTCTTGTTGTTAACGCAGCAGACGGCCCTATGCCACAAACGAGAGAGCACATCCTTCTTGCTCGTCAGGTTGGTGTTCCAGCGATCGTTGTTTTCCTTAACAAAGTTGATCAAGTTGATGATGAAGAACTTCTTGAGCTTGTTGAAATGGAAATTAGAGAACTTCTTTCTTCTTACGACTTCCCAGGTGACGATATTCCTATCGTAGCGGGATCGGCTCTAGCAGCAGTAGAAGGAAGAGATGAAAATATTGGAAAAGAAAAGATTCTTGAGCTTATGGCTAAAGTTGATGAGTACATTCCAACTCCTGCACGTGACATCGATAAAGATTTCCTTATGCCAGTAGAGGACGTTTTCTCTATCTCTGGTCGGGGAACAGTTGTTACAGGAAGAGTTGAAAGAGGTGTTGTAAACGTTGGTGACGAGATTGAAATCGTTGGTATCCGTGATCCACAAAAAACAACTGTTACTGGTGTTGAGATGTTCCGTAAACTTCTTGATAGAGGTGAAGCAGGGGATAACGTTGGGGTTCTTCTAAGAGGGACTAAGAGAGAAGAAGTTGAGCGTGGTCAGTGTTTGATTAAGCCAGGAACTGTTTCTCCACACAAAAAATTCAAGTGTGAAGTTTATATCCTTACTAAAGAAGAAGGTGGAAGACACACTCCAATCTTCAAAGGATACAGACCACAGTTCTATTTCAGAACAACTGACGTTACTGGAGCAATCGAGCTTGCAGCTGGTACAGAAATGATCATGCCTGGTGATAACACAGGTTTTACAGCTGAACTTATTACTCCAATTGCAATGGAGAAGGGACTAAGATTTGCGATCCGTGAGGGTGGTAGAACAATTGGTGCCGGAACTGTTACAGAAATTATTGAATAGTTAGAAAAATAGAGGTAAGGTGCCGAGTCTTTTGATAGATTTGGCACTTATACCGTTTTGGGAGCGACATGAAACAAAACAAGTTAAGAATTAAATTAAGAGCTTATGATTACAAGATCTTAGATGGTTCTGTTCAGGAAATCGTCCAGACAGCTAAGAACACTGGCGCGAGAGTTGCTGGGCCAATCCCGCTTCCAACGGAGATCAATAGATTCACAGTCTTGAGATCACCACACATTGATAAAAAATCGCGTGAGCAATTTGAAATGAGAACTCACAAGAGATTGGTTGATATTATCGACCCAACTCAGCAAACCGTAGATAGCTTGATGAAACTCGACCTGTCTGCAGGTGTTGACGTAGAGATTAAGTATTAGTAATTACTAGTACCCATTCTTTTCGGAAACCATGAACGCATCCCATAGTCTGTGGGTGATGCTGTGGAGGAAATATGACAGACGAAACAAACACAACGGCTGAAACGCCAGCTACAGAAGCCCCTGCTGAGGCTGCTGCTGCAAATGAAGGAACACAAGAGTCTAAGGCTCCTGCGTCTAAAACCGTAGCTCTATCTGAGTTCTACGGACAAAAAGTAGGGATGACTCGTCTCTTTAATGATGATGGTCAACACGTTCCTGTAACGGTTATTAAACTTATCCCTAACTTCGTAACACAAGTTAAAACAACAGAATCTAAAGATGGCTACAATGCTTACCAAGTAGGTTATGGAGAGAAGCGAGAAAAACTTCTTACGAAGCCTAATAAGGGTCACCTTAAGAAAGCAAAAGTTGGTACGAACGTTACAAGATTTTTTGAAACAAAAATCAATGACGTTGATACTGCTAACCTTGGAAAAGAAGTTGATTATACAGCTTTTGATACTGAGTCTTATGTAGATATTACTTCAGTAACTAAGGGGAAAGGTTTTCAAGGGGTTATGAAAAGATATGGATTTAGTGGGGGACCTGCTTCTCACGGATCACATTTTCATAGAACAACTGGTTCTATCGGGAATAGAGCTACTCCAGGTAAAGTTTTCAAACTAAAGAAAATGCCTGGTCATATGGGTTCTAAGAAAAGAACAATTCAAAACTTAAAAGTCGTTGAAGTGAATACAGCTGAAGGGTACATGCTTGTAAAAGGATCAGTCCCTGGTCACAAAAACAGCTTTGTAAAAGTTAAGAAAGCAATTAAGAAATAAGGTTGGATGATATGTCTACAGTAACAGTTTATAACAACAAATTTGATAAAGTCGGCGAAGAGAAAGTCAGCGTTGACCTAAGTACTGAAGTAATCTCAACCGCAGCTGTACACCAAGTTGTTAAAGCCCTTCTTGCAAATAGAAGAGCTGGAACGGCTTCTACAAAAAACAGAAGTCAGGTACGAGGTGGTGGAGCTAAACCTTTTAAACAAAAGGGTACAGGGCGTGCGAGACAAGGTACAAGCCGGTCTCCTTTGATGCCAGGTGGGGGACGAGTTTTTGGTCCAACTCCAAGAGATTTCAGCCAAAAAGTTAATAAAAAAATGATGTTAAAAGCAATTCAGTCTGTTCTTGCAGATAAGAATAACGAAGGTGCTTTAATCGTTGTTGATGACTTCAAGTCAGATGGAAAAACAAAAGATTTATTCGCAACACTTACGAAAAAAGATCTTTTACCAGCGCTTGTTGTTGCTAACGATACAGAAAATAAAGTGCTTCACGCAGCTGGGAACCTTCAATACGGAAAAGGTCTTCCTGTAAAAGGTTTCAGCGTTTATGAGGCCGTTAAGTACAAAAACTTAATCATCGAAAAGAGTGCGCTTGAGGCACTCGTCGGAAGGTTGGCATAAGATGGCACATTTAAGTGATGTAATTATTAAACCAGTTTTAACAGAGAAATCTGCGACTCTAACTGATGATTTGAATACTTATTGTTTCAAAGTTCTTAAGAACTCAAACAAGATTGAAATCAAAAATGCAGTAGAGAAGTTCTTTGACGTAAAAGTAGAGAAAGTTACAACAACGACAAATCCAGGGAAACTCAGAAGATTTGGTCGTGGAGTAAAGAAAAGCTCTCACTACAAAAAAGCTTACGTTAAGATCGCTGAAGGTCAAAAGATCGAATTGTTTAAAGGAATATAGAAATGGGAAAGATTAGAAAGTTTAAACCAACTTCTCCTTCTCTTCGTAACATGACAGTTATGACAAGTGAGGGCCTTTCAAAGGTTAAGCCTGAGAAAGGATTGCTTGAAAAGAAGAACAGAACTGCCGGAAGAAACTCTACTGGTAGAATCACTGTTCGTAGAAGAGGTGGTGGGGCTAAGAAAAAGTACAGAATTATCGACTTTAAAAGAAACAAGTTTGATATTCCTGCAACCGTAGCAACGATCGAATATGATCCGAACAGAACATGTAATATCGCTCTTCTAAACTACAAAGATGGTGAGAAGAGATACATTATCGCTCCTCTTGGACTGAATGTAGGTGATGAAGTTCTTTCTTCTGATAATGCAGACATCAAAGTAGGAAATTCTAAATTATTAAAAGATATCCCTGTTGGGACACTTGTTCACAATATTGAGCTTTACCCAAGATCTGGTGGTCAGATGGCAAGATCGGCTGGTTCTTACGCTCAGTTAATGGCGAAAGAAGGTCGAGATGCTCTTCTTAGACTTCCTTCGGGAGAGTTAAGAAAAGTGAAGAACAACTGCCGAGCAACAATCGGTCAGGTTGGAAACCTTGAAAAAGAACAAGTTGATATCGGTAAGGCTGGTAAAACAAGACACCTTGGTAGAAGACCTAAGGTTAGAGGTGTTGCGATGAACCCAGTTGATCACCCGCATGGTGGTGGTGAAGGTCGTACTTCAGGTGGGCGTCACCCTTGTACTCCTTGGGGTAAACCAACTAAGGGTTACAAGACAAGAAAGAATAAGAGAACTGATAAATTTATCGTCAAGCGACGGAAGAAGAAATAGGGGTAACTAATGGCTAGATCGATTAAAAAAGGACCATTTGTTGACTACGGACTTATCAAAAAAGTTGATGCATTAACTGATGATGAGAAGTCAAAAGGGAACAAGGTTATTAAAACTTGGTCTCGAAGATCAACGATTATTCCTGATTTCATTGGATTAACTTTTGCGGTTCACAATGGGAAAAAATTCATTCCTGTTTATGTAACTGACAATATGGTTGGACATAAGCTTGGAGAATTTTCTCTAACTAGAAACTACAAAGGCCACGGCGCTGATAAGAAAAAGAAGTAGGTAGGAAAATATGGCAATTACAGTACACAATAGAGGAGTTGGAATCGCACCTAGAAAGGTGAGACTCGTAGCTGACCTTGTAAGAAGAAAAGGCGCTGAAGAAGCACTTTCAATCTTAAGATTTCAACCTAAGAAAGAAATTGCAATTGTATTAACAAAACTAATCAACAGTGGTCTTGCGATTGCTGATGAGAGTGGCAAGTATGACCTTGATAACCTAATCGTTGACACGATTCAGGTTAACGAAGGGAAAACACTTAAAAGAATTCAACCGAGAGCCCAAGGTAGAGCTTTCCGAGTTAGAAAAAGAACTAGCCACGTAACAATTAGCTTAAAAGAGAAGTAGAGGGAATTAATGGGTCAGAAAGTACATCCAAATGGTTTTAGATTAGGTTATATCAAAACTTGGGACTCGAATTGGTACACAAAAGAGAACTATGCCGAGACTCTTGTTGAAGATCTTAAGATTCGTCAGTACATCGACAAAGAACTTAAGAATGCCGGAATTTCAAAAACTGAAATTTCTCGAACTTCTAACCAAGTAAAAATTACTGTTTACTCTGCGAAGCCAGGAGTAGCGATTGGTAAAAAAGGTGCTGGGATCGATAAAATCAGAACAGATCTTAAGAAAATCACTGGTCAGAAACCAGTTATCTTCAACATCGCTGAAGTAAAAAGACCTGATGCTGATTCACAGATCATCGCTCAAAATATTGCGGCTCAACTTGAAAAAAGGGTTGCCTTCAGAAGAGCTATGAAAAAAGTGATGACTTCAGCATTTAGATCAGGTGTTAAAGGAATCAAGGTTAAATGTGCTGGTCGTCTTGGTGGAGCTGAGATGGCAAGAACAGAAGGTTACTCTGAGAGAAAAGTTCCACTTCACACTCTTAGAGCAGATATTGACTACAGCACGGCTGAAGCTCAAACAACTTACGGGATTATCGGAGTTAAGGTTTGGGTCTATAAAGGCGAGATTTACAAGTAAGGAAGGAATACGATGTTAAGTCCAAAGAAAGTAAAATGGAGAAAACAACAGAAAGGTCGAATGAAGGGGAAAGCTCTTCGTGGGAACAGCCTCACTTTTGGTGAGTTTGGTCTTCAGGCTACTAGTTGTGGATTCCTCACAAATAGACAAATCGAAGCAGCCCGGATTGCGATTTCAAGAAAAACGAAACGGGGTGGACGAGTGTTTATCAAGGTTTTCCCTGATAAATCGCTTACGAAGAAACCTGCTGAAGTTCGGATGGGTAAAGGTAAAGGGTCTCCAGAGCATTGGGTTGCGGTTGTTAAGCCGGGCCGCATCATTTTTGAAGTGCAAGGACTTCCAAAAGATATCAGCGAGGCTGCCCTTCGATTAGCAATGTATAAATTACCGATTAAAACGAAAATAGTACGCAAAGAGGCTCTGTAAGAGTAGTAAGGGTTAAAGGATAAGTTATGAAAATGACAGATATTAAGTCACTAAGTGCAACTGATGTTGACAATAAAATTGAAGAGATTAAAAAAGAGCTTTTCGATTTTAGAATTGAGAAAGCGACTTCAGGAGTTGAGAAACCTCATCTTAAAACTGAAAAGAAAAAAACAATTGCACGACTTTTAACTCATAAGAATCAATTGAAGAGGAGTGAAGCATAATGACAACTGAAGTAACTGCATCAAGATTTAAAAGAAAGTTAACAGGAGTTGTTGTGAGTACTCCGGGTACAAAAAGTATCGTTGTTAAAGTTAACAGACGATTCAAACACCCAAAATATGAGAAGTTTGTAACGAAATCAAAAAAGTATCACGCGCATGACGAAGCTGAAAAAGCAGAAGTAGGAAGTGCGGTAACGATTATTGAGTCTCGTCCACACTCTAAACTTAAGCGTTGGGAACTCTTCTCTATTAATTAAGAAGAAGGTTTTAGGAGAAATAAGTCATGATCCAAATGCAAACAAAACTCGAAGTAGCAGATAACTCTGGAGCTAAAAAAGTTCAGTGTATCAAAGTTCTTGGTGGTTCAAAGAGAATGTCTGCCAATATCGGCGATGTAATCGTTGTTGCTGTAAAAGAAGCGATCCCTGGTGGGAAAGTTAAAAAAGGTGACGTTAAAAAAGCGGTTATCGTTAGAACGAAATACCCGATTCGAAGAGAAGACGGAACATATATCAAGTTTGATAACAACAGTGTTGTTCTTATTACAGCTAATAACACTGATCCTATTGGAACACGGATCTTTGGACCTGTTGCAAGGGAATTAAGAGGAAGAAACTTTACAAAAATTTGCTCACTCGCAAATGAGGTACTTTAAGAGGTCATTATGAATAAGCTTAGACTAAACGACGAAGTCGTTGTTATTGCAGGAAGAGATAAAGGGAAGAAAGGTAAAGTTCTCAAAATCTTCGAAAAGAAAAATAGAGTGCTCGTCGAGGGTGTGAATACAGTAAAAAAAGCGATTCGACCAACTCAGGAAAATCCAAATGGTGGGATTACTGATGTTGAAGCAACACTTCATATCAGCAATATTGCTCATGTTAGTCCTAAAACAGGTGGACCAACTCGAGTAAAGATTGAAGATAAAAAAGGGAAGAAAGTTCGAGTTGCTACTAAGTGTGGATCAGAACTTAAGTAAGGACTAAGAGGAAATAAACATGGCCAGATTAAAAGAGCTCTACAATTCAAAAGTAAAAAGTGAATTACAGAGCAAATTCACTTACAAGAACGTCAATCAAGTTCCAAAACTTGAGAAGATCGTTGTTAGCTGTGTAACGAAAGATGTTGTTCAGAACGCAAAAATTGCTGACAGCATTGCTACTGATCTTGCAGCTATCACAGGTCAGAAAGCTGTTATCGTTAGAGCGAAAAACTCGATTGCGACTTTTAAGCTTAGAGAAGGTCAAGCACTTGGAGCTTCTGTAACTTTAAGAGGGAAAACGATGTATGAGTTTCTTGATAGACTTATCAACTTTTCTCTTCCGCGAGTTAAAGACTTTAGAGGTTTGAAGCCAACAGGATTTGATGGTCGTGGTAACTATACAATGGGAATGAAAGAACAAATCATTTTCCCTGAAATTAATTATGACAAGATTGATAAAATTCGTGGTCTTGGAATTTGTTTTGTAACAACGGCGAAAACTAATGATGAAGGAAGAGAACTTCTTCGTTCATTCGGAATGCCTTTTCAAAAGAACAACTAAACAGGAAGAAGGATAAATGGCTAAAGTAAGCACAATTATTAAAAACGAAAAAAGAAAAAAACTTGCTCAGAAGCAATTCAAAAAAAGAGAAACTCTGAGAAAGGCAATTATCGATGAGAGTCTTTCTGACGAGGAAAGAGATGCGGCTGCTACTAAGCTAAATCGTTTGAATCGAAATGGTTGTAAAACAAGAGTTAGAAATAGATGTTACCTCACGGGAAGAAGCCGTGGATACTACCGAAAGTTTAACCTATCTAGAATTAAGTTCAGAGAGCTTGCTCTTCAAGGGCTTATTCCAGGTGTAACTAAGGCAAGTTGGTAAGGAGAGAAAGATTATGATGACAGATCCAATTTCAGATATGCTTACAAGAATTAGAAACGCTTCAAGAGCTAGTCACTCTAAAGTAGATATTCCTGGGAGTAAGATTAAAGCAAATATTTGTAGAGTTCTAAAAGAAGAAGGATTTATTAAGTCTTTCAAGATTCTTGCGAAGTCTCAAAGTGATATTACGATTAGAGTTTACTTAAAGCCTAAGGCAATCGTTCAAATTGAGAGAGCGTCACGTCCAGGGCTAAGAAACTATGCTGGTTACGATAACATTCCAAGAGTCTGTAGTGGTCTTGGTGTTTCTGTCCTTTCAACTTCGAAAGGTGTGATCAGTTCAAGAAAAGCTAGAGAATTAAAGGTCGGGGGAGAGATCCTCTGTAATGTTTGGTAGGAGATAACCATGTCAAGAATTGGAAAACGTCCCATTACTGTTCCAGACAAAGTTAATATTAAAATTGACGGAAAAAATATTAACGTTAAAGGTCCAAATGGAGTCCTCGATTATACTTTCAACGAAGAAATGGGAGTAGTTCAAGAAGGGACTGAGTTAAAAATCGTTGTTGAAAAAGAAACAAAAAACTCAAATGCTCTTTGGGGCCTTACGAGAACGCTTATTGCCAACATGGTAACAGGTGTAACTGATGGTTTTACAAAAGATCTTGAGTTTAACGGAGTTGGATACAAGGCTGCTGTTCAAGGGACAAAACTTGTTTTAAACCTCGGATACTCTCACCCAATTGAATATGATCTACCTGAAGGTGTGGCTGCGAAAGTTAATAAAAACACAATCAGTATTTCTGGAGCAAGTAAGGAACTCGTTGGTTTTACTGCTGCAAAAGTAAGATCTTTTAGACCACCTGAGCCGTACAAAGGTAAAGGTGTTAAATACGCTGATGAAACGATTGTTAGAAAAGCTGGTAAGACAGGTGGTAAAGCCTAATCGAGCTTGAGGAAAAATCATGATAAGAAAAAGTTACAGAAAAATTAAAAACCAAAAGAAGCAAAGAGATGCTCGAAGAAAACTTGTTATCCGTAAAAAGGTAAAAGGAACTGAAGAGAGACCAAGAGTTTGCGCTATTAAAACTAATAAGCATCTTCAGGTTCAAGTTGTTGACGATATTTCTCAAAAAACTCTTTTCACTGTTCAGACTTACGGAAAGAACAAAGTGGGAACGACTTCAAATAAAGAATCGGCAGCACTTGTTGGAAAAGCGGTTGGAGAAAAACTTAAGTCCAACAATATTACCAATGCTGTTTATGACAGAAACGGAAAGCAATACTGTGGTGTTGTTGCAGCACTTGCTGACGGCATCAGAGAAGCAGGAATTCAACTTTAATAGGGGATAAATAAATGGCTGAAAAGAAAGCTAAAAAAGAATCTAAAAGAGAAAAAACTACAACTGAAGATCAACCAGCAGTTGAACTTGAGGAAAGGGTTGTTTCAATCAATCGTGTTGCGAAAGTTGTTAAGGGTGGTCGTAGATTTTCTTTCTCTGCTCTTATTATCGTTGGAGACAAAAACGGAAAAGTAGGTTTTGGTCTTGGGAAAGCGAAAGAAGTTCCTGATGCAATCAGAAAAGCAAGTCAGGTAGCTGCTAAAAACCTTATCTATGTTCCGGTTGAAAACGGAACTCTTCCTCACCAAATTTATGGTGAGTTTGATGCTGGTAAAATTCTTTTTAAACCAGCGGGAGAAGGTACGGGGATTAAGGCAGCAGGGGCTTGTCGTTCAATCCTAGAGCTTGCAGGAGTTAAAAACGTTCTTACAAAATCACTTAGAGGGAATAACCCTCATAATATCGTAAAAGCAACTTTTGAAGCACTTAAAGGTCTTAGATCAATTGATCAGATCGCAGGTGTTCGGAATGTTGACTCTAAAGGTTTAAGAATTAAGTAACGGAGATAAATATGGCAGCAGGAACAATTACAATTCGTTTAAAGAAAAGCCCGATCAGTTGTACGAAAACACAGATCGCTACAATTAAAGGCCTTGGTTTAAGAAGAATTGGTCACGAAAAAACTCTTGAGAATACTCCGGCTGTGAGAGGAATGATCAAGAAGATGATTCAATGGGTTGATATCGTTTCAGAAAAGTAAATAGTAGATAGAGGTAATCATTATGATGACATTAAATAACTTAAATAGCCCCGGAGCGACTCGAAAAAGAAAAAGAATCGGTCGTGGACAAGGTTCTGGTCAAGGGACTCAGGCTGGTAAAGGTCACAAAGGTCAAAAAGCAAGAAGTGGTGGAAGCACTGCTGTTGGTTTTGAGGGTGGTCAAATGCCAATCTATAGAAGACTTCCTAAAAGAGGTTTTAGCAATGCTGTTTTTAAAACTCATTACGCTGTTATCAACCTTGGAATTCTTCAAGAGCACTTTGATGGTACCGAGGTTAATAGGGAAACTCTTATTGCCGCAGGTTTCTTAAGTGGAAAAGATAAAAGCAATCCAATTAAGATTCTTGGAAAAGGTGAATTTACTAAGAAGTTAAATTTCTCTGATGTTGAAAAGTTTTCAAAGACTGCGAGAGAATTAATTGAAAAAGCGGGCGGAACAATAACTGAAGTCCCAAAGAAGAGACCAGTTATTAAGTTTCAAAAGAAAGCTGATCGTAAGTAATTAAGAAGGATTTTTTATAATGGAAAATAACCAAACCCAAGGGAAAATGGATGAGCTAATAAAGAGAGTACTTTTTACTCTTTTTATGCTTGGGGTTTTTAGAGTCGCTACTCAGGTGCCAGTTCCAGGTGTTGATGGAGCCGCTCTTCAATCATTCTTTGATCAGGCAAGTAACTCTGCTCTTGGAATGTTTAATAAGTTTACCGGTGGTGCTCTTGAGCGATTTTCAGTACTCGCTCTTGGG
>JAUHYH010000252.1 GCA_030426585.1 Bacteriovoracia bacterium | reverse complement strand
ATTTTTCTTAGGCATCATGATATCACTGATGATGAGGTCGGGTTTGATTTCCTGAGCTACAGCAAAACCTTCTTTTCCATCTTGAGCAAAATGCAGATTATAATCCTCTTTTAAAATGAAGCCTAAGGACTGTAAAACTTGAGGGTTGTCATCCACTAATAAAATATTTGCTTGGTTTTTTTTATGTTCAGTGAGTTCGATGAGTTTAAAATCTTGCATTTTTGTTAGGTTCGATGGATCGAATAGATCATCAATATTCTCATCAGAGATCTTCGTTAATTCAAGTTCTTTTGGATTAATGTGGTCTTTACCCAAGAGCAGCTCAATGGTGAATTGAGTTCCCTGGTTTAACTGGCTATCTACACTGACTTTTCCCTGATGAGCTTGCACAAAGTCTTTGACAATAGAAAGGCCGAGTCCTGTGCCTTTGACATCTTTCATTTCATTGTTAGATGCCTGAGTGAAGGGTTCAAAAACGCTGTCTAACTCATCAACGGGGATTCCAATACCAGTATCCTGAACTGTAATGATCATTTTTTGATTTTGTTGTTTGAGTGTGACTTCGATTTTACCTTGCTGGGTATATTTAATAGCATTGCTAATCAGGTTATTAAGAATTTTTTTTAGTTTAAAACGGTCTGCATAGAAACTTTGTGAGGTATCTTGCGAGTTCTCAGAATTTGAAATCAAATTTTTAAAGGTGAGTTCTATATTTTTTTTTGCTGCAATGGGCTTAAAAATTTCTACAGTGTTGGAAATAAGTTCTTGGATATTTAAGGGGGCCCAGTAAATTTTAAGAAAACCTTGATCTGCTTTGGTTTTACTAAGGAGATCGTTAATGTTTTCTAACAATTCATTGAGAGAAGCTGAACTGCTTTTTAAAAAAGAAGAAAGTTTAGGATCCAGAGAAATCTTATCGCCAATCATTTGTAGTAATGTAGAAAGTGAAACGAGAGGAGTTCTAAACTCATGGGTTAGGTTAGTGAAGAAGCGGGTTTTGGCTTGGTCAAGCGTTTTAAGTTGTATATTTGCTTTCTCCAAAGATGAGCGGTTATTAAATTCTTTATATCTTAATTGATAATTATAATATGAACTTGCTATACCGATTGTAATTGATGAGAGTAAAAAATAACTATTATTGACTAGGTCGGTTATAGAGGAATCTTTGTGATAGCCTAAAATAATATAAGTAAGATAAATAATGAGACAATTAGTAGTTGCATGCAGTGGCTTCCAAGGCATAAACAAACTAAAGACAATAATCGCAAGCATGACTCCAGCATAATATGTACTGTTATAACCTCCTAATATATGACACATATAAGAGATCATTGCGCAAACAGAAATAAAACATATTAAAGCAATGAGCTTAATCCCATTGAACGATATTTTTTTAAAAAAAAATAAAATTGATATTAATAAGATGTTTTCAATTGTATTTAAAAAACGTAGAAAAAAGAACTGTTCAAAGTGATTCCTCGCGATAACGTAATCAAGGCCATTAAAAAGAGGTACTAAGACAATGGTTATAGTTAAAATAATTTTCAAACGACTATAAGCTAATTGCCGAGTTTCTTCTTGAAAGGATGTTTTGAAGTTTTCAATCGACATGATTTTTGAAAAGACCTCAATCTTAGTGCTATTTTATAAATAATTAAATAGATGATGGTTTCTTCACCATACTGGCTAACTTTCCAGTGACTTCAAGTAAGGTGCTAATCTCATCTGACCTTTCGTTTAACTCTGTTTGAGATTGATGATATTTGTTGACGGCATGCTCTAATAATTTTTTTGAATAGTTAAGTTCATTCTGCTTTTTAATATTTTCTTTGCGTAGTTGAATGTTTTCATAAACCTGTTTTTCAGATATAGGGATTTTGTTTTGTGAGGCAAATTCCAACGCTTGTTTAAGACGCACAAAAAGTTCAAGTTTATTCCAGGGTTTAAGTAAGTAAGAAAAAGCTTTCGCGCGATTAATTGCATCAAATAGGTGTTCGGGAGAACCATAAGCCGAAAGAATAATGCCCACAATATTGGAATCCATTTTTTTAGCTTGGTAGAGAAATTCAGTTCCCATCATGCCGTGGGGCATTCTTTGGTCACAAATAATCAGATGGATATTTTCTTCTTTTAAAATATCCAGGCCAGCTTCTGCACTGTTAGCTTTAAAGAGAGAAAAGTTTGCAAAACTTAAATCCTGTTCTAGTTGCCATAAGATGCGAGGTTCATCATCCACGAGAAGTATTTTGGCATTAAGCCATTCCTCTTTTAATTGAGAAACATCTATATTAGACGAATTGATTTGATTTTGAATAAGATGATTCATAACGGCCCTCCAAATCCCACTTCGATTTTTAGCTAAAGCACAGCACTGACACATTTTGTGGCTTGCTGTAAAGAGCCAGAATGATACTTATCGCATTTTTCTGTTATGAAACTGTCTAATTTTTTGAAATGATTTAGAAAAGTTGATAAAAATATTTTATGAATAAAGTCTTAAATATTTCGGAAAATCAAACGCCCCCTAGCCCCCTCTTCATCTCAAGAGGGGGGACATATAGAAAGATAATCTTTAAAGAGAACCGGC
>JAUHYH010000251.1 GCA_030426585.1 Bacteriovoracia bacterium | reverse complement strand
AACCGGGCCGTAGGGAAAAACTTAACATTCCAAGCACCTTTGTTTGACGACTACTTTCTACCAGAAACAGAGCTCGTAAAATCTTTAAGTTATATGGAAGTTTGTGATTACGATGAAGCTATTGCGGTTTTGAAAAACTTTGAAAGAAATATTCGAAAAAAAGCAGAGGTTTTTATCAAGTCTTTCCGACTCAAGCAAGCAGGGAATAACTATGCTTATCTCGATTTGATCTATAGTCCAAAACTGAGAAGTCAGTTTAAAGATAATTTTATCATCAAGCTTCTTACCGTCCTTCAGGTAAAACCAGGAATGCAAATGTTGAAGCATTACCTCGATAATCTAAGGGCCGAGAAAAGCAAAGCAAGAACAACAGCAGAGAAAAAAGCCTATACCGCAGCTTTTAAAGTTTTCTCTAAATTTTTTAATAGCTATGTGAAGCTCAAGTTTGTTAAGTACTCGAAAGAAGTGATTCGGATTGCAAATATTTTTGCCGAGATTGAGCTCGATCTATATACTTTAATTAAACATAAGCTTTATGATGAAAAAGCCGGGAAGAAAACGATTCAAGAGCGTCTTGATTTCTATCTTGAGCGAGTCAATCGCCAGAAGTCTCAATACTACTGGGATTTTAAAGGTGAGTTCTGGGCGGATGAGCTAGGGGATTATATCCCATTACTTGAAAATAAATGTCCCAATAAAGTAGGGAAGAAAAAATGAAATACTTACTTCTATTTTTTATTAGCTTTTCACTCATAGCTCAAGAAGAACCTTTGACTCCTGAGTACGATGATGAAGAAGTACCAACCGTGCGTACAGGTGTTAAGACAGCTGCCGATTACCTTGAAGATAAAAACGTTATTATTAAATATAAGTCAGAAGAGTATTTTGACTTTGATGCTTTAAGAGTTGAAGGGGAGATTATCACTCCTGCCGATTTATCTACACGATCGAACAAAAGAGTTCGATTCAATTTGAAAGAACATATAAGAAAAGATTTTGACGATTATATCCGGGAGGATCTCATTGATATTCATTAAGATTTTGATACCCCTTTATTTATTAACGAGCATTGCTTATGCCGGTGTGAAGGATGTTTACGAGTTTAAATGGCTTGATCCTAAGAAAAAAGTATTCGTCCTTCAAAATAAAATTCACCGAAATAAGGGGCATTCAAATGTCGCCTTAGGTTTTGGTGAGTCCCTGCTCTCTGATTTTCAAGATACAATGGCAATCCATCTCATGGTTGATTACTATTTCGATGAGGAGTGGGGGCTAGAGTTTTTTTATACGAGTTATTCAAACTCCAATAACTCTTCTTATGATGCTGTTCAAGCTGATACCGCAGGGAGTGTTATTCCTCATATTGTAAGATTTAATTCGATCTATGGGCTTAACCTTATGTTCAGCCCTTTCTATGGAAAGATTAACACTTTTAACACCATCTTTTATGTCGATTGGAACTTTGGGGTCGGATTAGCCATGGCCGATTCGGAAGATAACGATACTTCTTTTGATAACAAGCTTGCCAACGACTTTTTCGAATCGAGCTCAAGAGTTGGAGCTTCTGCCAAAACTCAGGTTCGTTGGCATCTATCAGAAGCGATAAAGATTCAACTTGATTATATTTTTTATTTTACAAGATTACCTGAACCTAACTCTACAGGGTTAGCTGTAAAAAGAAGTCGAGATTTTATTATTTCCCTTGGGTATAAATTTTAGGAATAGAACATGAAGAAAATTATTAGCTTACTGGTTTGTCTCGTCTTTGGATTTTCATCGGTTTTAGATGCAGCAGAAGTCCATGATATTGATTGGGCACAACGAATAGTAGAAGAGACCGTTGAAAACTTTAAGCAACTTGAAGATTCTGGTGACTTTGAAAAACTTGTTGCAGAGAAAAAGAAGAAACGTCGAAGAAGAAAAAAACGTAGAAGAAGAAAAAAGAGAAGGAAAAAGACAAAAGAAAGCCGAATGTCACAGAAATGGTCAAAGGCAGGACGTTTTTATCTTGAAGCTAATATCGGATCAATTAGTCATAACAGTTTAACTGCTGATGAAATTCAAAATCAGTCAGGGAAAACAATTGCCAATTATACTGTCGAAGGTAGCTCTGTTGGTTTTTCTTTTGGTGGTGGTTACTACCTCAATGACTGGTTAGCCTTTGAAGGTTTTTACAGCATACTCGGTGTTGAAGAATCAAGTTTTACAGAAACTTCTCCAACTGCTCAATCAACGACGATTGAAAGAACATTTTCAGCCATTGAGTTAAACGCAAAATTTGCTTACTGGATGGGACAGACAAAAAATTTCGCCCTTTATGCTAAACCAGGGATTATGCTTTGGAGCCTTTCAGTTGATCAAACAAACAGTGTCAGTGCAAATCTAAGTGATTCAGCCAGTGGATCAAGTTTTACCTTCGGCCTTGGTGCTGAATATTATCTCTCGGATAAATTTTACTTTGGCGGAGGCTTAATGCTTTACCCAAGTCTTGGTAATGACGAACTCGGATCTCAAGGACATACAAAATATTTCGTAAGCGCGGGTTATCTCTTCTAGGAGGGAATAACCTGCATGGGGCTAGGATGGCCCCCCTTTCTTTTTTGCTTCTA
>JAUHYH010000057.1 GCA_030426585.1 Bacteriovoracia bacterium | reverse complement strand
TCTCAAAACTTTCATTTTACAGATCTGAGAGGTGTACTCTCTGATATTATGGTTGTATATGTTATTTGTCTTTTATTTGAGGCAATTACTTTACCTTTACAAAAAATTCAGGTTCAAAGAATTTTCAATTACATATTATTTTTTATATTTTCACTTCTGGCTTTCGCGAATACAGAACACGTTCGTATTCTTGGAGATTTTTTATCGTATACTGAAATCAGCTTAGCCTTATCTTTAGAATTTATTCAAGGTTCCGCAATTCAAGTATCTTACCCACTTACTTACATCAGTTTTATTATTTTATTTATCTTTACAGATTTAATTGTAGCTAACTTCGATAAAAGACTCCTATCAGAAAACAGCTTTATAAAAAGTAAATACCTACCTTACTTTATCGGAATAAGTTCTCTTATTTTCCTTCTCTTAGTCAAACAGCCTTTTTCAAATGCTCAATGGAGATCTTCTAACGTTATTGAACTCAATGCGCGCCAATTTTTTCAAAGGTTATACGAAAGGAAGGGAGGAGCATTCTCGCCTTCATTTTAAAGAAGAACAAGATGCTATAAAGAAGGGAATTTAATTTTCGTGGTACTTTCTTTTGCTATCTTCAATGATTTTTCATAACCAGCGTCGGCATGTCGAACAATTCCCATTCCAGAATCAGAATTTAAAACTCTTGAAAGCCTTGTTTCCATATCATCTGTTCCATCAGCAATAATAACCATTCCTGAGTGCTGAGAGTATCCCATACCAACACCACCACCGTGATGAAGGCTGATCCAGCTCGCACCATTATTAATGTTGATCATGGCATTGAGAAGAGGCCAGTCACTGACGGCATCGGTACCATCTTTCATAGATTCAGTTTCTCTATTGGGTGAAGCTACGGATCCACAATCAAGATGATCTCTACCAATCACGATTGGAGCTTTTACTTTTCCTTCACGAACTAATTGATTAAACATTAAAGCGGCTTTTTCTCTATCTCCATACTTTAGCCAACAAATTCTTGAAGGAAGTCCTTGAAACTGTATTTGTTCTTTGGCTTTATTAAGCCAATTTGCGAGAAGTTTATTTTCTGGGAATAAATTTTTTAAAGCTTCATCTGTTGTGTAGATATCTTCAGGATCTCCAGAAAGGGCGATCCATCTAAAAGGTCCAGAGCCTTCACAAAACAAAGGTCTTATATAAGCAGGAACAAATCCAGGAAAATCAAAGGCATGTTCACAACCAACAAGCTTGGCACCTTCTCTTAGGTTGTTTCCATAATCAAAAACATGGCAACCTTTCTTTTGAAAAGCGAGCATCGCCTCAACATGAACTTTCATAGTTTTATAAGAAAGTTCAGAATATTTTTTTGGATCATCTTTTCTTAATTTTTTAGCCGCTTCTAGGGTCATACCCATAGGGACGTATCCATTAAGAGGATCATGAGCTGATGTTTGGTCTGTTACAAGGTCGGGCATAACCCCTTTGTCGTAAACATATTGAAAAAATTCAGCAGCGTTTCCGACCACACCAATTGATTTAGGGGTCTTTTCCTCTTTGAACTTAAGTGCAAGCTCAATGGCTTGGTCATAGTTATCGGCAAGAATATCAAGGTATTTTGTATCCAGTCTTTTTTGAATTCTGGCGGGATCAACATCACAACCGAGGAAAACACCTTCACCCATTTTAACGGCAAGAGGTTGAGCTCCCCCCATCCCTCCTATACCAGCAGAGAGTACAAGTCGCCCTTTTAAGTCTTCTTGATTGAAATGAATTTTAGAAGCACTCATGAAAGTTTCATAAGTTCCTTGAAGAATTCCTTGGCTTCCAATATAGATCCAACTCCCAGCCGTCATCTGTCCGTACATAATCAAATCTTCGGCAGCCAGTTTGTTAAAGTGATCCCACGTTGCCCAATGAGGAACGAGATTAGAGTTTGCGATAAGAACTCTTGGTCCATCTTCTCGACTTGGAAAAACAGCAACAGGTTTTCCTGATTGAACAAGAAGGGTTTCGTTATTTTCTAAATTTTTAAGAGTGTTGATAATGTCTTGAAGGGCCTTTGGGTTTCGAGCGGCTTTTCCGTTCCCTCCGTAGACAATGAGATTTTCTCTGTCTTCTGCAACATCGGGATGGAGATTATTTAAAAGACATCTTAAGGCGGCTTCTTGGTGCCAACCTTTGCAGGTCAATTCAGGGCCTGTTGGGGGGAGTGGAATATTGCTCATAGCTAATCCTAGTGAAGTTGAAGCTGGCTTTTAACCAGGTTAAGTATTTCATCATTACAGATTAAAGACTTAATATTTTCGATGTCTTTTGCAAAGACGCGGTCTTTAGAAATGGGTTCGACGTGTTTTCGAATAAGTTTATATACAGATTGGAGCGCGGGAGAAGTCTTCGCTTTGCGAAACTCTAGGGCTTGGGTGTTGCACAAGAATTCAATGGCTAACGAATTTTCAAGATTTTCAAGAATTCTTAAGAGTTTTCGACCTGAGGTAATTCCCATCGAGACGTGATCCTCTTTGTCAGTCGAGGTTGGAATGGAATCAACACTGGCGGGGAAACAAAGTGTTTTGTTTTCTGATGCAAGCGCCGCAACGGTAACGTGTGTGATCATAAGGCCGCTATTGAGACCAGAGTCTTCAATCAAAAAAGCAGGTAATGAAGAGAATTGAGGGTTCATCATTTTTTCAATTCTTCTTTCAAGAATATTATTAAGTTCCGAAATCCCCATCGATAAGTAGTCCATTGCTAAAGCAATAGCTTCACCATGAAAGTTTCCACCAGAAACAACCTTGTTTTTATCTGTGAAAATTAGAGGGTTATCGGTAACAGAATTAATCTCAATTCCTAAAACGTCATTAACGTGATTAATCGTTTGCCTACAAGCTCCATGAACTTGTGGAATACAACGAAGTGAATAAGGGTCTTGAACTTTTCCACAGTTCTCATGGGAGTCAAGAATTTCAGAACCTTTAAGTAGTTCATTGAGGTTTTCAGAAACGGCAAGTTGACCCGGATGGGGTTTAAGTTTTGAAATATCAATATCAAAAGGCTTAATAGATCCTTCGAGAGCATCAAGGGTCATTGCGCTAGCAACATCACATAGCGTGGCAAGTTTTTTTGCTTTAATAACAGCAATAGCCCCCATTGCACTCATAACGGTCGTTCCATTAATGAGAGCAAGCCCTTCCTTGGGACCAAGGACGAGAGGTTTTTTCCCAATGTCATGGATAGCGTAGCTACTTGAAACTTTTTTACCTTGGTAAATGACTTCACCTTCACCAATTAAGGCGAGAGCCATGTGGGCCAGGGGAGCAAGGTCACCAGAGGCCCCTACTGATCCCTGTCTTGGGATTATGGGATTAATATTGTGATTAAGAAAATCTAGAATAAGTTGGACAGTTTCTTCTTTTACTCCGGAATGTCCTTGAATCAAGCAGTTAGCTCTTAAAAGTAAAATAGCACGAGTTGTTTCTTCGCTAAAAATTTCACCAACCCCAGTACAATGAGATCGGATAAGGTTTAATTGTAGTTCTGCAAGTTGTTCAGTGGGAATTTTTTTATTAGAGAGAGCTCCAAATCCTGTATTAACTCCGTATACGATTCTATTAGGATCTTTGATGAGTTCACTCACATAGTCAGAAGCAACTTTGATCTTTTTCTTGGCCTTATCACCAAGTGAAACCTCAATATTTGTTGAGTGTGAGATTTCATAAACCTCTTCAAGTGTTAATGTGTGTCCATCAATTATATATTTTTTCATTTTTATTCTTTGAAATCGCGTAGAGACTCTACTTTTTGAATATACTCAGAGGGTTTGTTTTTAAAGATATAAGAACCAGCAACGAGGTTATCAGCTCCATAGAAAATGAGTTTTTTAGCATTTAGATTATTAACGCCGCCATCAACTTGAATTTGAAAATTGTAATTATTCTTTCTTCTTATTTCATCTAAAGCTTTAACTTTATCCATACAATCTTGAATAAAAGTCTGACCACCAAATCCTGGTCTTACAGTCATAACAAGAATGAGGTCAATAACATCAAAAATTTCTACCGGTAGATCTTCGACATTTGTCTCGGGGTTA
The DNA here is from genome assembly GCA_030426585.1 of Bacteriovoracia bacterium. GTDB lineage: Bacteria > Bdellovibrionota > Bacteriovoracia > Bacteriovoracales > Bacteriovoracaceae > JAUHYH01. The sequence goes on along the minus strand of JAUHYH010000057.1, from coordinate 9,192 downwards.
ATTGAAATGCCAACGCTGGGATAAAACTCTTTAATCTTTTCAATCATTTCGAGATGATTGATGTCGAGTTCCCAGTGAAAAGTAAAATTATGAATTTTAGAATTTTTAAAAAGCTCAATATAAAGCTCTGGATTATTCACCATAAAGTGAGCATCGAGAGGTTTCTTTGTCGCCATTTGAATTTTTTCAACAATAGGAGTTCCAAAGGTTAAATTAGGAACAAAGTGACCATCCATAATATCAAGGTGAAACCAAAAATCTTCGACTGGTCCAAAGGCTTTAAGCTCTGCTTCTAGGTTTAAGAAGTTTGCTGCCAAAATGCTTGGAGAAATAATTGTGTTAGCCATGGTTAAACCTTACCTCGATTTTCCCTCTAAGACCATTTAGGAGGTCTGTATCAGTGGTTGGTTTTTTTCCTTCAAGTTGTACTGATGAAAGTCGAATAGCCCCATCCAAACAACCAATATTGAGAGTCTGGTGTTGTGAAGAAAACTCACCTGGTTTTAGTTTCATTGCAGATGGTTCAATTTTAAAAACTTTGAGTCTTTTATCATTTAGGAAAATATAAGTTCCTGGCCATGGATCTAAGGCTCTTATACGATTTCTGATCTGCTCATAGGTTTGATTTTCAAAACTAAGAAAACCATCATCTTTCTTTAGAGTTGGTGCAAAACTGACTTTGCTTTCATCTTGTTTGGTAAATTCAAGTTTTTCAGAAATTAAACTATCTAAAAAAACAGAACAAGATTTTGCAGCTTGATTCTTTAGTTTATTATAAAGTTGCCCACCTGTTTCATTATCTCCAATATTAACTGCTTGATAATGACATAGGTCTCCAGCATCCATCTTCTTTACCATTTTCTGAATGCTAACACCTGTTTCTTTATCACCATTTAGTAGGGCATACTGGATCGGAGCAGCACCTCGATATTTTGGCAAGATTGATGTGTGAATATTGAATGAACCCTTAGCGGGAATATTTAAAACGTTATCAGAGAGAAATTGAGAAAAAGCTAAGACTATTGAAACATCAGGTTTTAATGATTTTATTTTTTGAATAAGCTCTAAGTCTTTATTAATGTTTTCAGTTTGAAAAAAAGGAATTGAATGGGTTTTGCAAAATTCAATTACCGGAGGGGAGTGAACTTTTTGACCTCTACCTGATTTGCGATCAGGATTAGAGATAACAGCGACTAATTCAATATCTTTTCGCTCATGAAGCATTTCAAGAGTTGGTACTGAAAAGTCGGGAGTTCCCCAAAAAATTACCTTAGTCATTGTCTGGAACTGAAAAAGTACGTTTTTTTTCTTTAATAAGTTTTTTTCTATAGTAGTTAAGTTTTAGAGAGCTAAGTTTTTCAATGAAAACGATTCCATCAAGATGATCATTCTCATGTTGAATACAAATTGAAAGGAGGCCTTCAACTGTTTCTTCATGTTTATTACCATTCACATCCTGATACTCAACAGTGATTTTTTCATGTCTTTGAACATCATCGAAAACTTCAGGGACACTCAAACAACCTTCTTGATAGGTGGTTTGCCCTTCTGGATCTTTTAAAACCGGGTTGATAAAAATTCGGGGATTAAGATCTGAAATTTCGTGACGATTGGCCTCATCATCAAGTGGCTCTCGGTTGTAATCGACATCGAGAACAAATATTCTTTTACTAATTCCGATTTGAGGAGCTGCCAGACCAATACCAGGTGCGTGATACATTGTTTTCAACATATTTTGGCAAAGAGTCTCTAACTCAGGACCAAACTCAGTAACAGAAGATGCAATTTTCTTTAAAACGGGATCTGGGTAAGTAACAATATCCAGCAATTTAGCATCTTTCGGGTATTTTTCGTCGTTTGAAATAACTTCACTCATATAATGCCTATGTTAACAGATCTAAGAGGGGTTTATCACGTTCTAGCGGAGTTTTTCTAGGGAAAAATAAGTTTTAAGAAGATAGATGGCGACACCGACATGAAGCGCAAATGAAGCAATAACTGGAGGAATAGTATTGCTTAATGCGAATGACTGCAAGCCACTCGCTGCGACCCAAAAAACCACGGAAAAAACCAGTGCGAACAAAATTGAGCGACCTGGAGAAGAGCTTCTTTTGCTTACTTGGTTTAATGCTGACAGTGGAAAAAGGGTAAAGAGAATACAACTGAATGAAACTGCGAGCTTATCGTAGAAAAAAACGAGGTATTCAGCGACATTAAGTCCTGTTTTTCTAAGTTCGGAAATAAATTTATATAAAGATCTAATACCAAGTGAGTAGATACCTTGTTGGTATTTTGTAAAATCTTCGACCTTTTTATTAAGGTTAACTTGGTATTGCTCGTAGGTTACGTACTCTGGGAACTTGCCCCTTTCGGAGAGATTTTGAGTGATTTTAACATCTCTTAAAAGCCAGCTGCCGTTCTTTAAGTATGAAGCTTCACGAGCTGAAATAATTTTTTGAAGATAAGATTTTTCAAAAAGATAAATATCAGGGCTCGCAAGAATATTATTTTTTCTGTCGTAGAAAAGAAAAGATCCAAAATAGTCTTTCCCTTTGAACCATAATGCTTTCAGGTTTACACCAGGAGTTGGGTTATCAATTAGCGCTGAAGTATCAGAGCTTTGGTTCTGTGTTTTGACTAAATAAGGAGCATAAAAAGCAACATTAAAAAACTGTATGATAAAAGCAAAAAATCCGAGAACAAGTAGTAATTGAATAATTTTTCTTTTTGGATATCCAGAAGCGAGTATTGCAGTTAGTTCGCTATGGTTTTTTAGCTTATTAAATAAAAAAAGAGTGGCTATGATGCAAGCAACGGGTATAACTTTTGCTATCATCCCGCTACTTTCATAAAAAAGATTTAAAAATATTTCCGAGTAAGAATATTTATTTCTAAGAATATTATTAACAAGATCACCAAATACGGCAATCAGCATAAGACCAAACCCTGTTACGAAAAATATTTTCAGCCAAGTTTTAAGAATAATTTTGGTTAAAATATTAATCATGGATTACCCTTGAAATAAGGTAAACTAGATAAAAGAAAGGTCTTAGAATAATGTTTTTAAGTAGAATTGATATAAACCTACTAAACTCCAAGGTTTGAACAATAGACCCCGAATAGTTGTAATAAATCTCAACAAAACGAGATCCCCACTTTGTTTTTAACATTTTTAATTTTACGGTTCGAAAGTGCTGAGTAATTGGGTGGTTTTCGCCAAAGCAATAATTTGCAAAAAAACACATCTTAGATTCTGCCATGATTTTTTTATAGCAAAGATCAAAGGGGTTTTTATTTCTGAACTTTGTTTTATTTAAATGCTGGTAGAGCATTCTTGTATTTACTGATTGAAAGGGTTGATTGAGGGTGAATTTAGCAAATTGATTTAAGTATAGTTGAACTTTGGATTGCGATTCTTCATCAACTTTTAAATCCATTAATCGGGCCATATTGTAAAAACAATGGCTTAATAAAAGTTTCTCGGCGACGGCTTGTCTTCCTCGAATATGGATTGGGTTTAAATCAAGAATTTTAACTTTATGATGATGGGAAAGAGCATCGAAAAGCTCTTCGAATGATCGTATAGCTTGATGAGGATCGCCACCATCGATAGACATTTTAGCAATTTTAATAAGTGAAAAACGCTGTTTATAGCGGGCTTCAAGCACCTTTTCCTCAAAAGATTTTTCATCTTCTTCGTCTTCGTTTTTCTTTTTTGTTTTGCTCATATTTTTACAATTGCAGATAGAGAAATATCAGTGAGTCTTTCGTCTTTATATAAATACCCAGAGAGGTTATCTCTCATTCTCGATTTTTTAATTGCACCTTCTAAAGAGAGCTTAGGTCCATTCCATAATATTCCGTAAGAACCACCTTTTAAGTTTGTATTTTTGTCATCAAATAAGCCAACTCTAAAACTTAAGTCACTTAAGAATTCAACCTGGGCAGAGACACGATAGAAAAAAGAGCCCGAGAAAGATCGTGTGTAGTCAAAACCAATGTCACCAATGAGTACGACATTTTTTGAAGCAACATATTGAACTCCACTCGTAAAAGTCGATTTTCTATCTTCAGAACCCCCAAGGTCTTTAAGGGAGAAACCATAACTGAAATCACCGTTTAAAAAAGTAAGAAGACCAAGATCGATCCGATGGAAATCATCTTCTTGTCCAAGAACAGAGTTTTTGTCCTTGGTGAAGTGATAGGTTCCCCCAAGAGAGGTTGATCGAGAGAGCTGAGTCGCCATATTGAATGAATAGCGAGTGCGCTCTGTGTCGTTATCCTCATATTTTTGATAGGACCCCCCACCTTTTGTTTTTGTAGTCCCGTCAGTTATCGCAAACATTAAGCCACTGGGCTCTGTATTATAAGGAGAGCTGGCTGGTCGGCCGCTATTTATGGGATCGACTTCTCCAGAGTTTTGTTGAAGATATATGAGGGAATCAGTGAAGAATGCTGATGTTGCCGGGTTTAGGGCCAAGGCATCAACCATAAGGATAGAGGCGGTTCCAGCTCCTGATGTTGAGATCATTCGGGTAGTTTGGTAATCTCTTACAAAGCCAAAACTCCAAATAGATTGGCCAAAAATAAGGGTAATAATAACTCTTTGAATCATTGGTTTAAGTATAAAAAAGATTGTATCAACATGAAAATTAAAAAAGCCATTATTCCTGTGGCAGGCAAGGGAACCCGTTTTTTACCCGCTACCAAAACAATTCCAAAGGAAATGATCCCCCTTATTAACGTTCCAATGATCTTTTATGTGGTCGAGGAGGCGGTTAAGGCTGGGATAGAGGAAATAGTTTTTATTACCTCTAAAGGAAAAGAGGCTATTGAGCACTTTTTTCAAAAAAACACAGAATTAGAAGAATTTTTAGCTGATAAGGGAAAGCAGGACCTTTTGGGAAGTTATAATTCGATTTCAGATAAGATTGTAATCAAAACTGTTGAACAAACAGAGCAGCTTGGTCTTGGTCATGCTGTTCTTCAAGCGGAAAGCTTTATTGAGCCAGGTGAAAGCTTTGCTGTTTTGCTTGGGGATGATTTGGTCCTTTCTGATTCTCCTGTAACTGCTCAGCTGGCTAAAATCTCTTCAGAGAATAATGGTTGTTCAGTTATTGGTGTCATGGAAGTGCCAAATAAAGACACAAAAAAATATGGGATTGTTAAAGGAGAATTTCTAAAAGATAAGAAAACATTAGTGATGGATTCTATGGTTGAAAAACCATCTCCGGAAGTAGCGCCAACAAATCTAGCAACACCAGGGCGTTATATTTTAAACTCACAAATTTTTAATTGTCTCAAAGAGATCCCCAGAGGAGCCGGAGGGGAATATCAACTAACCGATGCGATCAACCTGCTTTGCCAAAAAGAAAAAGTATTCGCTCATATTTTTGAAGGTGATAGATTTGATACAGGAAACCCAAGAGCTTACCTGGCTGCAACGTTAGAGTTTGCTTTAAGAAATAAAGATTTTAAAGATGATATGATTGAAATTATTAAAGAAACATCTCAGAGACATGGAATTCAGTTATGAAAATAATATTTTTGGTTTTATTTAGTTTTTCAAGTTATGCCTATCGACCAACACTAGAGTCTCTCTTTAGAAATAACAGTAATGCAGAATTTGAACAACCAACAACAAACATGGGCTTTTTAGTAAGAAAGCAGGATGAGAAAGAAGGATTTTATACTTCAATTGCGATTACTGAAAACCCCAGTGGCAATGAGATTTACCAGGTTTATAAACAGAGTAAAGAAACTGCTAATGTGATTATGCTTAAAGAAATACCGCGCGTAGATTCTTTACTGACCGAAGCACCTGAAAAAGCTTTGTTTTATTCGTTAATGGGAATGATTTTAAGAAACAATTCGGAGTTAATCATTACAACTCTGAAGAGAAAAGGATTGGATGTTGCTTTTAATCGAGAGGCAGAGAATAGAAGTAAAAAAGTTCTTTTGGAGAAGTATAGAAGCTTCTTAGAAAAGAAGAGACTAGATCCAGAATATAGTGACGAAAATTCTCCCCTTAATAGTGAGTCTGAAGAAGAAAAGAAAAAAATAATGGATCTTTATAATGAAAGCTATTATGCCGGGGCTGAAAAAGCACAAATGGTAAAAGAAGGAAGCTTTATCTATTGGAAAGTTATTAAGGATGGTTTTGAAGCCTTATTTCATTCGGGAACAAGAAGACTTCATCGAATTACCTATACCAACGATGACAAAGTTTTTGAAATGAGCTTTTCTCAATACTTTAAAATCGATGGAATTCATGAAGTACCTAAGTATATAAGTGTAAAATATAATGATGAGATCTATGTTTTAGAAGCAAAAGACTATAAAGAATATAAGTTAAACGAATTTCAAAAGAAAAAAGCAGCAGAAAAGGGACTGGTTGGAGAATCGTCAAGCTTAAGTGTGCCTGCTTTTTTTATTCAATAGTGAATTAGATAATGAACCTATGTGAAGTCGCAGTTAATTATCCAAAGCTCAACTCGACTCTAACTTATAAAGTTCCAGACGGCTTAGAACTAAAACTTGGTTCGTTAGTAGAAGTTCCTCTTGGCAACAGAAAGGCTGTTGGTTGTGTTATTAACCTCGATAATGTTGAGTTTAACAAAGACATTAAGTACAAAGAAGTTACACAAAATGAAAAAGAACACTTCACTTTAAGCCAAAGTGAGATAGATCTTTTTCAGTGGGTTTCTAAATATTATGTATATTCAATGGGGAAGTTGGTTTTTGATTGTCTTCCTCCTTACATGAAAAAAGTGAAAGATCCTGTTTCAATTCAGGGTGAAGGAAAAGATTTTCCTATTGTCTATAATGAGAAACAAAAAGAAATAATATCGAGTGTGAATAAGCACGGTTCAGAGTTTCATCAAAACCTTATTCATGGAGTTACTGGGAGTGGAAAAAGTCTTGTTTTCCTTGAATTAATAAAAAAGACTTTGAAAAAGGGTAAATCTGTTCAATTTTTAGTTCCAGAAATCAATCTAACACCACAGTTTATAGATTTTTTCTCACAGTTTCTTGATTGTAAAATTTTTGTATTTCATAGTAGTATCACTAATTCTCAGCGTTTTAACTTGTGGAGAAGTGTAAAAAATCTTGAAACCCCAGTGCTTGTTATTGGTGTGAGAAGTTCTGTATTTCTTCCTGTTTCAAACCTGGGGATGATGATTGTAGATGAAGAGCATGATCCTTCGTTCAAGCAGGAAGACCGTTGTCGGTACAATGCAAGAGATGTTGCCATTAAAAAATGCCAACTTCTAAATATTCCAATTGTGATGGGGTCAGCAACTCCTACAGTAGAAAGCTTTTATCGATTTAAAAATAAGAATAGCCAGCATTATTATGAGTTAAGAGAACGGTTCAATGATTCAAAGTTACCTTTAATCAATATTTGTAATACACCGAATGAGGATGATCCGAGCTGGCCGATAAAGAATGAAGTGATAGAAGACCTTAAAGATGTTGTAAAAGCTGGTGGCCAAGCGATTGTGTTTGTTAACAAGCTAGGTTTTTCTAAATATTTACAATGCTCTGCTTGCTATCACAACTTTCAATGCCCAAATTGTTCAATAAACCTGACCTACTTTAAAAATCGATCAAGACTTGAATGTCATTGTTGTGAATATAAAACAAGCATACCAAAAGAGTGTCCCGAATGTGGTTGTCTCGATATTCATCATCAAGGTTTCGGGACAGAAAAGGTTTTAAAAACACTTCAAAAATATCTGGATGGGTATAATATTGATCGTTTTGATAGAGATGAATTAAAGAAAATAAAAGATGTAGAATCAGCCTTAAATAAATTTCAGTCTGGAGATACTAATATTTTGGTTGGGACACAAATGATATCTAAGGGACATAACTTAAGAAATGTTCATAGAATTGTTATTTTGGGAATGGACTCTTATCTCCATTCACCAGATTTCAGGGCCAGTGAGAGGATTTATCAATTGATTCAACAGGTTTCAGGTCGTGCTGGACGTTTTGGTGAAGCAGCTGAGGTAATGATTCAAAGTGATATTAATCCCAAGTTCTTTAAAACGATTCAGGATCATGAGTTTAGTAAATTTTATGAAAATGAAATTGAAGTTAGGGAGCGGTTAACACTTCCCCCTTTCTCAAAGATGACTCAACTTTCTTTTGAAGGGAAAAATGATAATGAAGCGCGGTCAAAAGCAGTGAAAGCAAGACAAGTCTTAGATCAATTGTCTGAAAAACATAAAGTCACGATGGATATCCTTGGTCCAACATCGGCAGTCATTACAAAAAGAAAAAATCGCTATTACTGGAATCTATTACTCAGCTATCAAGATGCTTCGTCAGTAAACAATCTTCTCTCGCAAGTCTTTAAACAGGCTAAGGGTCGAGAATTTCAAGGTGTTATCATCGATGTCGATCCCTATCATATAAACTGATTCACTCAGGTAAAAAAGTTCTTCAAAATAAATATTTAAGGCCCAATCCCCTATTTCCGATAGGAATTTGAAGGTGAATAAAAATTTATGAAGAAAATATCACTTTATAGCGCGATTTGTTTATTGATTCTGGGAATCTACAGTGTTTCGGTGTTTTCTCAAACAACGCAATATCGTGGACCAGCTGAATGCCAAGGAAGCATCAGTTTTAAAGAACCAGGTGGCGCTACTTTAAATGATTCGTGTCTAAGATTTAATCCAGAAAATAGTTGTAAAGACGAATCTTACACTATGAGTTTGGATTCATATCAAGAAATGGCTTTTGACTTTATCGATAGACTTGAAGATTACACAGGTTTACCAGAGGCTTATGAAGCCGCAGGTATTCCAATGCCTGAAATAAAAGTAGAGTACGATTCTGATAATAGATTTAGAATTCGCACAAGCAATTTTCCTGCTTGTATGGACATCTTCAATAAAAATGGTGGAAAGCTTCCGGAAGGTGCGAGTAATTCGGGTGTTTATATTCCATATCTGAGAATTAAGGCAGATGTTTATAATCGTTGTAAAAATAACAATGGTATTTTAGAAGATGTTTCATGTTTCTTTAAAAACATCGGTGTAAAAGTTGGCAATACTGCAGACTCGATTTTTACAAATAGAGACATTAAAGATTTTCAAAATGGTCAATTTGATCCAAAAGCCTTCATGAAAAAGTGTATGGATAAAACTATTGAAAAATCAAGACGGCTTCTCAATAGAG
>JAUHYH010000250.1 GCA_030426585.1 Bacteriovoracia bacterium | reverse complement strand
GAGTAAAAAGTGGTCCTTGTGGTGGTTTAGCAAAAGGGACTCCTCAAGTTTTCCAGGCCGGCCAAGAAATTACAGTAAAATGGGAAGAAACTATTAATCACCGTGGGCGTTATCAGATTCTATGGTCTAACGATAATGATCAGACCTTTACTCTTATGCAGGAAATTCAAGACACTCAAGATGGAATTGTGAATAGAAATGACCCTGCGACTTATCACCAATATGAAATGACAATAAAGCTCCCTGAATATAACTGTGCGAACTGCACACTTCAGATGATTCAAGTTATGGTTTCTAATGCAGGGGTAGAGAGCCCTTATTTCTCTTGCGCTGATGTCAGTCTGGTTAATGGAAATAACGACGTTCCACCACCTCCACCGACTCCTCCTCCAAGTACTCCTGATTGTGACTAAAACACTCAGATAGGCTCATAAAGTTCTTCAAAAAGCCGATAAGGCTTTATGATCAAGCATTTACTTTTCAGCCTATTGATAGCTCCATCAGTCTTTGCAGAAATTAAGGTTCACCCTGACTGTACATTCTTTACAAGTGGAAAACCTAATTCCAAACTAGTGAACCATTGGGTTGACTCTCCTGGAGCTGTTCAAGTTATTCAAGGTCAAAGAATACCTGGTGGGACCTCGCTGATAACGGGAAAAACCTCCGACACCTACCTAACCGATTACTTTTTCAAAGAGTCTAAAATTCAACCTCATGAAAGCTTTGAAAAGTTTAAATTGGGTACTTATAGCTATTACCAGCAAAAAGCTAATGTCAGGTGGCATACAGGAGAAGATGCTTGGTTCCAGCCTGTTGCTAGTGGAAAGAAAAGAAGTAACCGTGGTGGAGGAAGAGATCACTTCATTAATCTAGACTCTAAGAACAATAAGTTCCGTGCAGTTAAGGGATCTGGAACAAATACGAGATTTAGTAAATCCAATATTGAAGATTGGAGAATTGATAATTTTAGAAGAAACGGATTGATGCTTCTTGAGGATGGATTACTTGAATATATTATCGCAAAGCAATTTAAAGAAGCAGGAGCTCCAGTTTTGGAACACCCCGATCTCGTTATGTTCCCAAAAAACTTCTATGAAGAGCTTGTTCAAAATGGAGTTAGTGAAGAAAAGTATATGGTTCAAATGCATAGAGAACTTTCCTCCCCCCGAGAAAGTTTTGCTATCAAAAAAACTCCTAAAAAGAGCGATATCAACGAAGAGGCAGGAAACCCTCACAAATTAGTGAGTGACCTTTATCTTTTAAATGCTGCTCACGGTGCCATTAATCCAGAAAACATGGTTTACGGGGCAAAGCTTATTGATATGGGACATGTTTCCTTTGGCTACCCTTATGCTTCTTATAATTATCGATGCACACTCTGTGTAGGTATCGAAGGAGGCTCAAGTGATAAAACCTTTGTAGGTCTTGTCGATCACTATTTTGGAAATAATGTTTATAAGCAAGGAAGTCGTTCTTATACAGCGGAACTTTCAAAAGCTGATTATAAAAAAATTCTCAAAGAAAGCTCCTTAACTCTGAATGGAGGGAAAGAGATTTCAAACAGCTTTGAACTTTCAAAGAATGAAAAAGAGGCTCTTGATAAACTTTTCAAAGAAGGGATCTTCTTTTATGGAAAAAGTCAGCGAAAAAAATTCTATCAGGAAAAGCTGAATGAGCAATTTCAAGAACTTTATTCCATGAAAATCGACGATGGTAAAAAAGTTCAATCTAGTTGGGGAGAAAAAATAGATGAATGGGACAAACATATTTGGCCGGTACGTTTTTCACTTTCATACAAATTCTTCTGGCAACTAGCTGCTCAAAAATTATTTATAAAAGACGCTCAATATCGAACTTTTATTGAAAGAGCTAGAACACTCGTTGCTCCCCAAGTGCGAGAAGAATTTGATGTTATTATAAGGCTTTTTGAAAAAATCATGAAATCTCATGAAATAAATCAAGAGACAATCGCCCCCATTTTTTTAGAAAGATTACCAGCCAACCTTCTTTTAAAAGAGATTCGCAAACGAATCAATAGAAAAAGAAGCTACGAGTCAGTTGTCGCTGAGTCTCAAAAAATTATTAAAGACTTTGAAAAACCTATTGAATATAAACCCGAAGTTTTTAGAGAAAACATTTTAGAACTTGCCGATCATGTTGAGAAAAAGACTGAGGAATATATGATTGAAGCTCGTTTAAAGGCAGAAAAGAAACTCAATCATACTGAGAGTTGGGATGAAAGTTGGGGGGATTGGGACGAGGATATTAATTAATACACATCGTAACGAATCGCTTTGCCCTTAAAAGTAACAATCGGATTCGGCCATAAGTCTTCCGCTTTAACATGCCTCTTAACGACAACTCTTTTATATTCAGTCTCTGGTTTTTCTAAAACATAAGGTTGTTGATCGAGAAGTCTTAAAGCTTGCATCTCTTTGTTGACCTGAGTTTTTTCTTTGGCTTTATGAAAGAAGGGATCGTAGAGAAATGTTTGATCTCCAGTTTCTCCCCATTGGAAATATTTAGGAACAAATTCAAAGTTTTTAATTAAAGGATGAGTCGCTCTTCCTAATGCATTTTCAATCAGCTTTTGAACCACGGGATTCCCTTCATAACTTTTGACT
>JAUHYH010000249.1 GCA_030426585.1 Bacteriovoracia bacterium | reverse complement strand
AAATTTATGATTATGATGCAGATGTTTTTGCTGAATCAGGTGATTTTAACTGGTCTGTTCAAAGCTTAAAGAAAGAACAGAAGTCCGGTTGGAAAATATATTCAGTAACAAGTGATGATGATAATGATGAAATCATTTCAGCACTTTTTATTAAGGATGATGGAGATAAGCTTTTAACAAAAAACACTTCATTAAAGATGTCTCATCAAGGGAAAGGAATTTCCCATAAAATAAAAGAGTTTTTCGAAAAAGAAGCTAAGAAACAGAAGAAATCAGAGATTTACCATTTTTGTGCTGTTGATAACTTTAGAAGCATTGCGCTAAATGAATCTCATGGTTACCAACGACTCGAAGCAGTAAAAAATGGCGAAATTATTAAGTGGGGCAAGAAATTGCTCCCGAAAACCTAAAAAAATTACCCAAATTACCCCCGAATTTTTGCCTATTAAGGCCTTTCTGCTTATCAATTACTAATCTAAATAATGTATGGGAGGCTTTTTATAAAGCTCTTGTTTTTACTCTTATTCTTATGGTCCTGTGATTCTTCGAGTCCTCACCTCGAGAGTAATGCTGCTGTTGTTGACCGAAGACCTCCTGGCCGATTAGAGCCCGGTGGGCATCTTCATGTGGCCCTATTTTCTGATGATCTTGGCAATGAAATCGACCTTGGAAATGTTTCAAAAGGTGGGCGGTATGCAGTCTCATTAGAAATGAAAAACTTAGGGGAAGTTTCAGTTTCATTAAGCCAAGTAAAGACTGAAACAAAACACTTTGAAGTACAGGTTGAAGACTATTGTTTAAAAGACCTAAAGCCTAAAGAGTCGTGTCACTTTAAGAGTTATATCTATCCCAATGAGATTGGTGAGACGAATGGGTTTATTAGTTTCCTTTTTGAATCACTGGATGGTCAGAAGGAATCGGTCGGTGTTGCCATTAAGGGTTTTGTTGTCTCACAACCTCGAAATCAAAATCCTTTGTATTTTCGATATCTCCAAAGCGATCTGAACATAGGGAAAGTACCCACTGACTCGTATAAAAGAGTTCTGATTGAACTTGTAAATCCTGATGAAGTTACGAGAACTTTAGAGGATGCGGACTTTAGTAAAAGCCTCAATGAAGCATTCTCATTTTCTGGTGGAGAGTATCCTGGAGAGAAGGGAACGTGTAGTAAGATCCTTAAAACAGGGAAATGCCTTCTTGAGCTTGAATTTGCTCCGAAGGCTAATTATCGCTACCTCTCAATCTTAACTCTTAGTTATAACGATATGAAAATTCGATTAAATCTTACCGGGAATGGAATAGAGAAGAAGAGTAAGTGCAACCTTTCTTGGCAAGAGCTTGTGTCACCAGATAATACACTTGGATTCAATCAATATGAAATGCCTTTCAAATTACTTAATAAGGAAGGTGACTGGGCGATTGATCTCATGCATGGGACAAATGCGAATAAAAAATCTGATATTAATAAGGTTAAATATAATAAGAATGCTCTGGCCTTTGTTCAATTCCCGCAATTATCAGAACTTCCTCTTGAAGACTTAGTGTCTGTGGAAATGGATGTTAGCCTCTCCCAGTATTATGATTCAGGAACAATCAAACCAAAATCGCCTAAAGGCTTGCTGTGCTTTGGATCTAAGTTGAAGAATGTTTGCTCGGGGCTTTTTCCAGATGGCTCCTTATGGAAGGATCAAAAAAATACTGCCTATTGGGATGAAGTTGGTGAAGTGAATCATGAGTTCTATTTTTATTTAAAATATTCAAAGTCACGACGATTTGAAGATGGTTTTGTTTTAAAAACTCTCGAAAAACGTTTTCAGTTGACTAACATACTCGGTCTTGAAGTTGACGCCTTTAGAAAGATTTTCGATCATTCTAATAGTGGGTACTTTTTAGTGGATGATCTCAAATGGGAGAATGATCCACGACTTGTTTTGACTTTTAACCGGGAAGTTAAGTGTGCGTCTCAATAAATTAATTTTTTTAATCCTCTTGTTACTTCCTTCTTGGGCAAGTGCTATCAACCTTCAAGGCTTTTACTTTAGTGATAGTTATAAGTTTGCTGTCGTCGATGATGCTTTTCTTTTGAAACATCCGGGTGATTGGCTTTTCTTTTCAAGTGTTGGGTTTATTAACCGACCTTTAGTTGTTGCCAACGCGTTTACTAATGATAATGAGGGTGTCGTCGTTTCTAATCAGAAAGTATTAACTTTAGGTTTTAATTATAATTGGAGCCGAACTCTTGCCTTTGGTATTGATACCAGTTTTATTTCAACGACATTGAGTGATGATTCTGCATCTCTCACTTTGGCCGAAACTGCTGCCAACAATCAGGGGTACTCACTTGAGGAAGGGAGTAATATCGGTGATATCACTTTTAGAGCGAAGTGGAGAGTCTTTCAAGACAAGGAAACTAAGACAGCAATTGCTTTAATTCCTAGGATTAATATAGGAACGGGAAGTGAGGAAACACTTACTAGTTCTGAGACCATGGGCTGGGGGATAAAGGCCGTCGGAGAGAAACTTTGGAACCGATTATCGATTCAAGGTGCTGTTGGGTATAATCAAACAACTGAAGCTGAGCTTGCTGATATTGATTATGATCAAATTGTTAACCTGCAAGCTGCTCTTTCTTATCGCCTCTTAAGCGACTTC
>JAUHYH010000248.1 GCA_030426585.1 Bacteriovoracia bacterium | reverse complement strand
TCTATAGATGAAGATCTTCATAAGGTTTCTGTTTGTTTGGACCTTAGAAACAAAAGAGACGTTAGTAGCCAGAAAGTAAGTCTACTTGAAGAGTATGAAGGAATCAGAATTCAAAACGCTAAAGTTATTTCTATTAATATTAAAAAGGAAAAGAAAAATGAGAAAAAGCATCTTCCTCTTGCTGACACTCTTAATGACCTCAACGAGTTACTCTAAGAATAAAACTGAGTGCTTTAAAGTTATCGGAGCTTATTCAACTTCAGAGGGATATCTTGAAGTTAAAAACGTTGAAACAGAAAAGCTCGATATTATTTCAGATCGACTCTATGTAAAGGCTGTTCTGAAATATCTCGGAAACCCAATTGAGTTCCACTCTTCTGCGGTTGACGGGAAGGTACTTATTATGTGCTTAAAGGATACAGAGATCCTAAGAGACGGTACGATTAAAACAACTGATCATAAACCTGATATCTTTTTCCAGGCTTTATAATTTAAAATTTGCTCCGAGGTAGTGCTGACGTGCTACTTCGGAAGCTAAAAGTTCATCGGGCGTTCCCGAAATTAACAACTCACCTTGATTCATAATATAGGCTCTATCAACAATCCCTAATGTTTCACGAACATTATGGTCTGTAATGAGAACACCTATTTCTTGGCTCACCAGATTTTTAACAATTTTATGAATATCACTTACCGCTAGAGGATCAACTCCCGCGAAAGGCTCATCGAGAAGAACAAATTTAGGACCGAGAGCAAGGGTTCTTGCAATCTCAACTCTTCTTCTTTCTCCCCCTGATAACTCACGCCCTAAAGACTTTCGAATTTTTTCGAGTGAAAAGTCCGTAATTAATTGATCGAGAATTGTTTTTTTCTTTCTAGTAGAATGTTTGCGAAGTTCAAGAACACTTAGAATATTTTCTTCAACTGTTAGCTCTCTGAATACAGAAGCCTCTTGGGGAAGATAGCCAATTCCTTTCATGGCCCTTTTATGTAGAGGTTGTTGAGTAAGATCTTCCTCGCCCAGTACAATTTTTCCATTATCTGCACTTACTAAACCGACCATCATATAAAAAGAAGTCGTTTTACCGGCTCCATTCGGTCCCAGAAGTCCAACAATCTCACCTTGCTTAATTGAGAAACTCACACCTTTTACGACTTGGCGACCATGGTATGATTTCTTTAAACTCTCTCCTGAAAATGTTAGTGCAGCTTCACTCATTATTTTGTTTCCGATAATTAATTCTTGAAGTTGAATCGTCTACTTCTACTATACTAGCATTTTCTCTAAGAACAATTCGAGAACCTCTAATAATATCTTCATTGCTAAGTACTCGTGGAGCACCCGTTAAGATAACTTTTCTATCTCTTACAAATCCTTCTAATTTCTCGGAGTAGGCGGTTCTGTTGATCGTCCGGCCGGACGTCCCCTCCCTAAATGTTTGCTTAATAACCACATCGTCAGTTAACTCATAATACTTTAGCTTTTTTGTATAGTTTTCAAGAAAGATCGAACTATTCTGGGCACTTAGGAGCATACTTTCTCTTTTGATTTTTACGTCTTCTTTCATATCAACTCTTGAATTCTCAAGATCAACTTCCATTTGGTTAGCTTCGAAATCAAAGCCTCCTTGATAGCGACGCTTTCTTGTAATTTTTCCTTTTACATCACCATCAAATCGCGACCATTTTTTTAACGGGTACGAAAAGACTTTATGACTTTGAATTAAAATTTTATCTTGGGTTTTAGAATCAACCCCCTTGGATTCAACTGACCCTTTACCGTTAAAAAGTTTTTTATCAAGATCATAGTAACCACTCTCACAAGTGAGACGATAATCTTGATAATCAATCTGCACACTTCCATCGAGTGTTAATGCGTTCTTCTTTTTAAAATAAGCCCCTTCCTTGGATTCAAACATTAACCTTCGGCCACTCTCATCTAAAATCACCCCACTTGGGGCAATAAAGTTAGCATCTTCCGCTGAAATAATTTCGAGTCGACTCGATTCAAAGCTCACTCTTGGGACTTGTTTCTCTGTCATATAAAAACGAATGTCTTGAAAAACTTCGTTTCCTTTTGAGTCACTTGGAGAGAAAACCATTTCTTCGGAATCTTGCGCGGGGCGGCTCAAAATCAAACTGGTAATATGGGCCAAGATTAACCCCCAGAAAATTAGAACTGAGATCGATTGCATAAGCTCTATTCTAATCTATTTCGTCTCTTCAGTAATGCTTTGACGGTAATTTTCTGATCCGTTAATCTATTATGACTGACCAAATCAGTTCAGTAAGATCAAGGGCTTAACGATTAAACTCACAGTCGAAATTCTCAAAGAAAAACACGGAAAACTCACACCTATGATGGAGCAATACCTCGAGATCAAGAAAAATCATCGAGACAATATCATGTTCTTTCGTATGGGAGATTTTTATGAAGTTTTCTTTGAAGATGCTGAACGGACTTCGAAAATTTTAAACATCGCTCTCACTCACCGAGGGAAAATTGGAGAGACTCCGATTCCTATGGCGGGAATTCCTCACCATGCCGCCGCTGCCTATATTGATAAGATTACCCAGGCTGGAGAAAAAGTTGCGATCTGTGAACAAACTGAAGACCCAAAGGATGCCAAAGGCATTGTAAAACGTGGGGTTACTCAAGTTG
>JAUHYH010000056.1 GCA_030426585.1 Bacteriovoracia bacterium | reverse complement strand
TGCAATGATAACAGCATCATACTCTCTGATCTCGTACTCATCTTGAAACCGAATTACTTTTTGTGCTGGTAACTCAGGGAGTTCGTCTTTTGCTTTTTTAATTTCTTCATCAGTGACAATTAAGGGCAATAAGTCTGGCTCAAGATAATATCTGTAATCATCTGCGTCTGTTTTAGTTCTTAGAACCTTTGTTTTTTGTGTTTCAACATCAAAAAGCAGAGTCTGCTGAAGAACTTCCTTTCCGGCTTCTAGAAGCTCTTTTTGACGATTAAACTCGTATTCAATTGCTTTCTCGACACTTCTAAAGCTGTTTAAGTTCTTTGTTTCAGTTCGTATTCCATATTCCTTGCTTCCCTTTTTTCTTAGGGAAATATTAATATCACAGCGGAAATTACCATCTTGCATATTAGCGTGAGAAACCCCGGTATATTTTAAAATTTGATGGAGACTCTTCAGATAGTTAAGAACAACCTCTGCATCTCCCCCTTCAATCGTCCTGGAAACAATTTCAATAAGTGGAGTTCCGGCCCTATTCAAATTGATAAGAGAGCTATCTCCCTCGTGGGTCGACTTTCCTGTATCTTCTTCCAATTGAATCCGCTCAATTTGAACACCTTCAAGCATACCGTCTTCAGCAATCGGCGTGTGAAATTGAGTTATCTGATAACCCTTTGGAAGGTCAGGATAGAAATAATTTTTTCTATCAAAATATGAAACTTTATTTATTTTTTTACACTCAAGAGCGTGAGCAAGTCTTAAAGCGTATGCAATTGATTGTTTGTTAACAACAGGAAGTGTTCCCGGTTGTGCACTACAAACTTCGCAAACGTAGTGATTTTCAAAACCATTCACTTTAATTTCACAATTACACCAAGCTTTTGTATTTGTTGCTAATTGTGTATGAACCTCAACACCAAAAACCGCTTCATAACTCATGACTTCACTCCTTTCATAAAATTATGAGCAAAGCTTAAAAGTCTTTCGTCATCAAAAGCTTTTCCGATCAATTGAAAACCTGTCGGCATTTTGTTCTGAGAAGAAGTACCATTCGGTATTGCGATAGAGGGAAGACCCGCTAAATTCACTGGAATCGTATAAAGGTCAGTCATATACATTTGAAGAGGAGTGAGATCCTCATCTCTTCTAAAAGAAGTGGTTGCACAAACAGGAGAAAAAACAAAATCACATTTTTCATAAGCTTTATCAAAGTCAGTTCTGATAAGCCTTCTAACTTTGCAAGCGTGATTGAAGTATTCATCACTATAGCCTGAAGAAAGACAAAAAGTTCCCAAAAGAATTCTTCGCTTCACCTCATCACAGAAACCTTCTGATCGAGAGGCGACATAAACTTGCTCCAAACCCGTTTGATTTTTAGCACTATATCCGTAATGGATACCATCAAATCTCGCCAAGTTGGAAGATGCTTCTGAAGTTGCAATAATATAATAGACCGCCACCGAGTACTTTGAATGCGGAAGTTCTACTTCGACTAGCTCAGCACCGAGAGACCTTAACTTCTCTAAACTCTCTTTAAGATTTTTTTGAACATCTTCTCTGCAGTTTTCGATGAACTCAGGATAATAACCAACTTTAAAACCTTTTAAAGAAGCT
Source organism: Bacteriovoracia bacterium (assembly GCA_030426585.1). Lineage (GTDB taxonomy): Bacteria > Bdellovibrionota > Bacteriovoracia > Bacteriovoracales > Bacteriovoracaceae > JAUHYH01. Next base: position 12,018 of record JAUHYH010000056.1, on the reverse strand, counting down.
TTTTCATTTTTTAGTATATATTCAGTACTTTTCGTATTTCCAAGTGGCGCTTGAGTTGAATCATTGGGATCGTTCTCCGTTAACTGATCCAAAATAATCGCCATATCTAAAACACTATTTCCGAAAGGAGCCGCTTGATCCAAACTCGAGCCATAAGCAATTTGGCCATAGCGAGAAATTCTTCCATAGCTTGGTTTAAAACCAACAAGCCCACAGAAGTTTGCCGGCAACCTGACAGATCCCCCTGTATCAGTTCCCATACTGAAGTAGCTCGATTTTTCTAAGACAGAAATCGCAGATCCTCCGGATGATCCCCCTGGTACGTAGTTGGGGTCAAGAGGGTTCGTCACGGGGCCATAAGCTGTATTGTCATTACTTGAACCCATACCAAATTCATCGCAACCTGTTTTACCAACAAGCACACCACCCGCTTTTTTCAGCATCTTCGCAACATAACCCTCATAAGGAGGAATGTAGTTATGAAGCATTTTGGAACCAGCCGTTGTTCGAATATTTTTTGTGATAAACAAATCTTTAAGTGAGTAAGGAATTCCATGTAGATAAGAACTGACTCCAGACTTTGAAATTTCCTGATCAACTTTCTTAGCTGACTCAAGAGCAAGTTCCGAAGTAATGCTAATAAAAGAATTATTTTTATTCGCACCAAGGTTTTTAAGGCACTCAGCCGTTAACTCAGCCGAGCTAATTTCTTTCTTTTTTAATTTGTTATGAGCTTCAAAGATGTCTGCAAACATTATTGATCCTCTATAACGGCATGAATTCTAAATTGTTGATTATGTTGATCTGGAGAATTTTTAAGAACTTCTTCAACGGGGAGAGAAGCTTCTATTTTGTCTTCACTTTCTTTTCTTGGAGACTTTAAATTGTCTGTATAAAATTGAATATTCTCAGTTAAAGGATTGAAAAGAGGTTCCACCCCTTCTGTTTTTACTTCATTTAAAGTTTCAATATAGGAGATTATATCTTTAAAATTTTTTTCGTAATCAGCTATCTCATTTGGCTCAAGTTCTAGCCTAGCAAGTTGACCGACATGTTTAACTAAATCTGCATTAATATTTATTTTTTTCATTAACCTAAAATCTCAATCGGAGCATATTTTAATAAAAACTTTTTGGTCGAACCTTCTCGAAAACGAATCGTTACTTTTTCGTCGGCCCCATACCCTTCTCTTTTAACGATTGTACCCTCACCATAAAGGCCATGCTTAACAGCTAAACCTTCGGAATAGTCAGAGTATTCGTCCATCGTGTGACTCGAATTGTAGACAACAGAGCTCGATGCGTCAAAATAATTTTCAGTTTCTTGATTAAAGTCATCGCTGTCATCAAAGTGAACACCAACGGGAGTTTTCTTAACTGGCTGAGCTGAACGCTTACCCTTCTTTCCAATAAACTGCCACTGAACGAAATGCTCTGGAATCTCAGTAAGAAACCGACTTGGCTCATGAAACTGAACTCTTCCCCACAGGAGTCTACTTTTACAAAAAGTAAGTCTTAATTTTTCCATTGCTCGAGTCATAGCAACATAAAAAAGTCTTCTTTCTTCTTCTAGACGATCTTCACCCTCTTCAAGACTCATGATTGAAGGAAAAAGATTTTCTTCTACACCAACAACAAAAACATGGTCATATTCTAACCCTTTAGAACCATGGACCGTCATCATTGGAAGTAAATCTGTAAACTCATCTTCACCTTCGACATTTTGATCGAGTGTAACTGTTTCTAGAAAACTTCCGATGGATATATCTTCGCTAGCTTGCTCAGCTTGAACTTCAAATTGTTTAACCGCATTTATGAGTTCTTTTAGGTTATCAATTCTCGCCAAGTTTTCGTAACTTTTCACCGATCGAAGGTTTAGTAAATAACCTGATTCTTCAAGAAGCTTCTCCAAACAATAACTCGGAGTTTCTCCATTTGAATCCATTCTTTTTACTTCTTCTATTGTAGAAACAAATTCCTTGATCGCTGATTTAACTTTTCCTGAAAGTCTTAAATGTTTGTATTCATCAAGGTTGGTTTGAATTTTGAGCATCATTTCATAGAGAGAAACTCCAAGCTTAATGGCTTCTGTTTCAATCTTTCTAAGGGTGACGGCCCCAATACCTCTAGTCGGAGAATTGATCACTCGACTTAGGGAAAGTGAATCTTTTGAGTTATTTATGACTTTTAAATAGCTAAGGGCATCTTTAACTTCTTTCCTGTCATAGAATTTAATCCCACCAATAATTTTATAAGGAACTCCTCTCTTTCTGAGAGCATCCTCTATAACCCTCGATTGAGAGTTATTTCGATAAAAAATGGCCATATCACCCAAGGAAACTCCCTGAGCCTGGAGATTAAGGACTTTTTCCGTAACATAATTTGCTTCGGTGGTATCATCAATGCATTCAATGATCTCAATTGCTTCCCCATCCGGATTTTCAGTCCAAAGATTCTTACCCTTTCTTTGAGTATTTTGGTTAATAACGTATGAAGCTGCTTCTATGATATTCTTTGAAGAACGATAGTTTTGTTCTAGCTTAACAACTTCAACATCTTCAAAATAATCTTCAAAGTCTAAAATATTATGAATATCAGCCCCTCTCCATGAATAGATAGACTGATCTTCATCTCCAACAACACAGATATTCCCAGTCGGACCTGAGAGATGCTTTAAAAGCAAAAACTGAGCACGGTTAGTATCCTGATACTCATCAATTAATAAATACTTAAATCTCTTTTGATAGCGTTCAAGAATCTTTGGATGTTTTGCAAAGAGTTCAACAACTCCAACAATTAATCCCCCAAAGTCGACTGCATTTGAAGTATGAAGCTCTCTTTCATATTCTTCAAAAATATCAAAGTAAAGATCATCTTTATCAATAACTTCCCAGCTATCATCAAAGACTTTGTAGTCTTCACAATCTTTGAAGTAACCAACATTCTTTAAACTATTGATATAGTACTTGATTTCAGTAGGGTTAATTTCTTTTTGCGATAGTCCTCGCCGAGACATGATGGCCTTAATAACAGAAAGCATTTCTGAATCGTCATAGATCGTAAAGTTTCTACTGAGACCAATATATGTCGCTTCTGTTCTTAAGATCCGAGCACAAAAAGAGTGGAAGGTTGTTAAAAAAAGATTTCCAAATTGCTCACCTGTGTAAGCACGAATTCTTTCCTGCATCTCCTTGGCAGCTTTGTTCGAGAAAGTCATTGCCAAAATATGAAATGAGGGAATCTTTAATTCCGTTAATAAGTACTGAATCTTAGTGACAAGTGTTCTCGTTTTACCTGATCCGGCACCTGCAAGAATCATCATGGGTCCCTCGTTATGAAGGACCGCATTTTTTTGAGGTTCATTTAGATTCGATAAATCCATTTTATTCAACAGTTACTGACTTTGCGAGATTTCGAGGTTTATCAATGTCTGTGCCTTTTTCTTTCGCGATATAATAAGAAAGAATTTGCATAACAACGTTTACAAGCACCGGACTAAAATATTTAAGACCATCAAAGTCTAATCCAAAGTAAAAATCCGAAATTGATTTTAGCTTTGAGTTCTCTTTAACCCCTACAACGAGAATTTTTCCTCGTCTCGCTTTAACTTCTTCTGTATTTGAAAGTGTTTTCTCAAAAAGCTCACTTCCTACAATTGAAATATTTACCATTTGTTCATCAATCAGAGCAATCGGGCCATGTTTTAATTCACCTGCTGCATACCCTTCTGCATGGACATAGGCTATTTCTTTTAATTTCAGAGCTCCTTCAAGAGCAATCGGAAAATAAATATTTCTTCCCGTATAAATAAAGCCCTTTTCTTGAAAGATTTCTTTCGCGATAATCTTTAACTCATTTTCTCTTGAGAGGAGAGCCTCTATTTTATCACTCAAAAGGTTTAGCTCGCTTCCAAGCGTCTTTATCGCATCTTCACCCTTTAACGTGAAGGCCATAAGTGCACCAACAAGAACCATATTGGTGAACGCTTTAGTACTCGCAACTCCAATTTCTTGACCAGCATAGATCAAAAAATTCTCATCACTCATTCGATAAAGGGTTGAGCCTTTCACGTTCACAATTGAATAAAGTGTCAGACCCTTTTTCTTGCAAAGCTCAGCACAAGCAATTGTGTCAGCAGTTTCACCTGATTGACTGATAAACAAAGCTAATTCGTTTTTTTCTAAAACAGGATCTCGGTATCGAAATTCACTTGCAAGATCAATGGTAACCTTAACTCTCAACTCAGACTCAAGAATATTTTTTATAACAAGACCTGCATGCCAAGCTGTCCCACAACCAATGATATTAATGTGGTCAAACTTCTTTCCCTTTACTCTATCAAGAAGTTCTTTTCCGACACCTTCAGAGTAAAAACCTGCTAGTTGTTTCGTAAGGAAGGGTTGTTCATGAATTTCTTTAAGCATGAAGTGCTCAAACTCCCCCTTCGTTGAAAGAGTTTCTTGAGTGCTTCTCGCTTCTTTTTGAAATTGTTCTGTTGCATTTCCCTCAAGGTCATAAAAATGAATAAAAGTAGCCTCTGGATCTAACTCACAAAGAATTTCATCATCAGGAAAAAAAAGACGATCAACGTACCCAACGAGTGCATAAGGATCAGAAGATAGAAATAACTCTCCTGATTCGCGACCGGATCGTCGTCCACAAACAAGAGGCGCTGATCTTTTTATCGCATAAAGTTTGTTTTCGTCTTTATTAAGAATAACGACAGCAGAGTTACCTTCTATTTGCTTAAAAGTTTCAATAATTGATTTTTTAATATCACCCGTTTGCTTAAAAAGTTTTGTTAAAAGAACGAGAAAAACCTCTGTATCTGTTTCAGAGTGAAACTTCTCTCCTTCGGCTTGAAGGCTTTCTTTTAACTCAAACGCATTCTCTATGATCCCGTTATGAACAATAGCAAAAAGATCATTCCCATGAGGGTGAGCATTTGTTTCATTCACATGCCCATGAGTGGCCCATCGAGTGTGTCCTATAGCGATTGAAGTTTTTGGTTTTTGAGTTTCTAAGACAGATCTTAAATTATCGAGTTTCCCTTCTTTTTTAACAACTTGAAGTTTTCCTTCAGGATTTTTAAAAGAAATTCCCGCTGAATCATAGCCTCTATACTCAAGTCGTTGCAAACCCTCTAAGACCGGTACAACGGCATCACGTGAACCTACGTAACCGACTATCCCGCACATCTATTTTTCCTTTTTCTTAAGATACTTTTTAGCAAGCCCTTCTTTCGTTTCTTGCTTTCCCCTCGCGATGGCAAAGCCATCATCAGGAACATCTTTATTAATGGTGGAACCTGCCGCTATAAAGGCATTATCCCCAACTTTAACCGGAGCAATCATCTGACAGTCAGAACCAACGAAAGTTCCTTTTCCAATATCTGTAAAATGTTTGTTCGCACCATCATAGTTACAAGTAATAAAACCACAACCAATATTAGAGTCCTCACCAATGCGAGCGTCTCCGACATAGCTTAAATGTGAAACTTTCGCCCCTTTTTCAAGTTTTGCCTTCTTCACCTCAACAAAGTTTCCAACCTTGCAGTCCTCGCCTATATCAGCTCCAGGTCTTAAGCGAGCAAAAGGTCCTATAGAGGCAGACTTTCCAACTCGAGCATCTTCTAGATAAGAATTACCTAAAATTTGTGCCCCATCCTCTATTATTGAGTTTTTAATAATACAACCTGGCTCAACAAGAACATCTTCAGCTATCCTAGTCCCAGTTTTGATATGTGAGTTCGCACTCAACCGAGTTCCAGCCCCCACTTCAACATCCCAGTCTATATATATGTTTTTTGAATCTTCAACATAAACACCTTCAGCTCGAAGTTTTTTGATTTTTCTAGCCTTTAAAATATCCCCTACTTTTTCGAGTTGCTCGGGATCATTTACGCCAAGAAAAAAACTATCATCTCTATAAGGTATGGGCTTAACGTTTTCATCAGCCTTAAAAAGATCGGTTAGGTAAAACTCTCCCGCATTATTATCTGAAGTTAAATTATTCAAATACTTCTTAATATAAGATGTTTTGAAAAGATAAAGTCCTGAGTTAACTTCTCGGATTTCACGCTCCATTGAATTTGCGTCTTTTTCTTCAACAATTGTGAAACCTTTGTCCGCTCTTATAATTCTTCCATAACCTTGAGGATCTGTTTCAAAGCTTACGGCAACACCTTGGAGGTTTTTATCCCGCTCAAACTGTTGAAACATCTCTTCATAAATTTCTTTTGTGATGAGTGGAGTATCGACACAACTAATAAGGGTAAGTTCATAATCCCAGAAGTGAGGGAGCTCTTGAAAAAAACATTGGAGGGCATGCCCTGTTCCGTTTTGTTCTTTTTGATGAGCGACTTCAATACTCTTATCTTTTATCTCTGAGGGGTAATGAGCTTCGAGATGAGCTTCAACTAAATCTTTTCCATGACCAAGAACAAGACCTGTTTTAAAGTCATGACCTTTCCAGGAACTAAAACTTTTTAGCTCTTGAAGAGTAAAATCCATAAGAGTTTGACCCAATAGTGGAGCAATCGCCTTAGGTATTGGGAGTTTTAATCGTGTGCCTTTGCCGGCCGCTAGCAACGCCACGCCGCATTGTTTTTTTGGCATTTCAAGTCCTTTTCGCCTCTATTTTTACCATGTATTTTCTGGCCTTAAAAGCTGACAATTTCGGATCGAAACTCTAGAAAAAATAGGCAAAAAATACCTAAAGCCCTCATAGTTTTCTCCCGATCATCTCTAAGTAAGAACCTGCTGGTCTCGCAGCTGAATAACTCACGGAATTGGAGGATTCATGGTATCAAATCTAGGCGGCGATCAAATTGAATTTAGAGACGAACTACCGCTACTCCCTGTTAGAGACATTGTTGTTTATCCGTTTATGATCCTTCCGTTATTTGTTGGACGTGAGTCTTCGGTTCTTGCAGTCGAAGAAGCTATCAACAACTTTGACCGATTGATTGTTCTATCGAGTCAAAAAGATATCCAAACGGAAAATCCAGATCCTTCTGAAATCTATGACGTTGCTACCGTAGCTATGATCATGAGAATGAGAAAGCTTCCGGATGGTCGAATCAAAATTTTGGTTCAAGGTCTCAACAAAGTACGTATCCTTCAATACGAAGAACTGACTCCTTATTACAAGGTCAAAATTTCTAAAGTTGAATCACAAACGATTGATTCACAAGAAGCTGAAGTTCAGGCCATCGTTAGAAATGTTAAAGAAAAACTCGAAAAGGTTATTCAGAGTTCAAAAACTCTTAGCCCCGATATTCTTATGGTCCTTGAGGACATAGAGGACCCAGGAAGATTAGCAGACCTTATCGCTTCAAACCTCTCATTAAGAGTGACTGAAGCACAAATCATTTTAGAAACGGTTAATCCAAAAGACCGTCTCGTTTATATCGATGAACTTTTAGGAAAAGAGATAGAAATCCTTGAAGCTCAAAATAAATTTAGAAATCCTAATGAATCAAACACAGATCATGAGGATTTTCTAAAAGAACAAATTCGCTCTATCAGATCTGATCTTACAGAGAATGAAGAAGTAGATGAGTTTACTGAGATGAGAGAAAAACTCAATCAGAAAAACCTACCCGGAGAAGTTGCAAAAGAAGCCTTCAAGCAACTTTCTCGATTAGAAAGGATGCACCCTGAATCTTCTGAATCAAATATTTTAAGAGGATATTTAGAGTGGATGATTGATCTTCCTTGGTCAGAACTCAGTGAAGAAATTGTTGATATGGAATACGCACAAGAAGTTCTTGATGAAGACCATTTCGACCTTAATAAAATTAAAGAAAGAATTCTAGAGCACCTCGCTGTTCGATCACTTAAGGGACCAAAAACAAAAGGTCCAATTTTGTGTTTCGCGGGACCTCCCGGTGTTGGGAAAACTTCTTTAGGTAAATCTATTGCAAGAGCAACGGGTAGAAAGTTCGTTCGAATCAGCCTCGGTGGTGTAAAAGACGAATCAGAAATCAGAGGTCATCGGAGAACTTATGTTGGGGCTATGCCTGGGAGATTCATTCAAGCAATGAAACAAGCAGGAACTGTTAACCCCGTTATTATGCTCGATGAGATTGATAAAATGGGTTCCGACTATAAAGGTGATCCTTCAAGTGCCCTTCTTGAAGTTCTTGACCCTGAACAAAATGTTTCTTTCAGAGATAATTATGTAAACGTTCCTTATGACCTTTCAAACGTCATGTTCATTGCAACAGCAAACGTTTTACAAAATATCCCAGAACCACTTATGGACCGAATGGAAGTGATTCAGCTTTCGGGATATTCTCAAGAGGAAAAACTTGAAATATCAAAACGCTATCTTGTTCCTAAGCAAAAGGAAGAGAATGGTGTTAACGACGATCAGATCGAGTTTAGCGATGAAGCTCTTATTCAGGTTATTAAAGGCTTCACAAGAGAAGCTGGATTAAGAAACCTTGAAAGGCAGATTGGGTCTCTTTGCAGAAAAGTTGCTAAGAAAATTGCAACAGGCAAGAATGATAAAACACATTTACTTGCAAATACGGTTGATGAACTGCTTGGACCGGCTCCCTATGCCCATGAAGAAGATGCTCGTTATGATGAAATTGGAGTTGTCACCGGTCTTGCTTGGACTTCAGCTGGAGGAGAAATCCTTCCGATTGAAGCCACCAAAATGAAAGGAAAAGGTGTGACATTAACCGGAAAGCTTGGTGAAACGATGAAAGAATCAGCTCAAGCTGCGATGGGATTTATTAGAAGTAAAGCCGACGTTCTTGGTATCGATGAAAATGTTTTCGAAGAAAATGAAATTCATATTCATTTACCAGCAGGAGCCATTCCAAAAGATGGTCCGAGTGCTGGGATTACTCTTGCCACGGCCATTGTTTCTGTTCTTACTGATTCTTTTATCAGTAGCGACATAGCGATGACTGGTGAAATCACATTAACAGGAAAAGTTCTTCCTGTGGGTGGAATCAAAGAGAAGTGTTTGGCAGCAATGAGGGCAGGAATTAACACAATTATTATCCCATGGAAAAACCAAAAAGATCTCGTTGAAATCCCAGAGCAATACAGAAAGAAAATTAACTTTGTTCCTGTTAGAAATGTTATGGAAGTCCTAGAATTAGCCTTAAATAACTGGGAACCAGTTAAGAAAAAGAAAACAAAAAAGAAAAGCTCTCTGCGAGCAGCATAAAAAAAGCCCCACCAAAGTGGGGCTTCCTTATATCAATCGCGATATTAACTTCTACTAGAAATTTGCTTCGAAATAACTACAGCTTTTTCCTGACTGAGAAGTAACAACAACAACTGTATCGTTGTCATAACCTAAAGCTTCATCATTAATTCTGATACTTTGGCTTCCTTTTTGACCAAGACCAGTAAACTGGAATTGGTAAAGACGAGTTCCTTCGCCTTTATCAGTAGAAAAATAACCGTATCTTTTTGTAAGACCAACGATCACATTTTTACATCGTGTTTGCTTAACAGAAACACTTTTGTAACCGTTACTAGATTTCTTCTCAATTGTTCCACCACAGTAAGAAGCGAGAAGTCTTGGCTCATTGAATGGAGCTTTTGGAGCATCTACTTTTTTACCATTGTAGAGTTCTTTTTGAGCAGGAGCACAACCACCGTGAGCATTCACGTTAGCAATGATCTCTTCGATTTGCCGAATTTCTTCAGAACGACTTGTAACTCTTTTAGCTTTAACAACTTGTGCAAAAGTGTTTAAAGCAAAAGAAAAAGCAATTAAGCTAATTAATGTTTTCATATATATCTCCTCTATGAATAGAAATTTGCGGCATCTTATGTTCCAAACGGGCCAAAATCAACTCCCCCTGAAAAAATAATGTGTTAGTCCCAGAGCTTTTTGCTGAATTTTAGTTCCTCGACCTCGTCTTGGATTTTGCTTTCTATAAAGTCTTCAGGAATTGAGCTCGAATCTAAGTCAACAAGAGACTGAATTTCCCTTAATTTTTGTTCAGCCAAGTACCTTGCACGCTGTTCAATCAGCTCTGGAATAGGTTTTTTGGGCAAAAAATAATAAACCAGGTCACAATCCATGGACTCAGCAACGCGCCTAAGGCGTTTTAAAGTTATTCCCTCTTCATACTCAGCCTTTTCAGTCTCGCTCATCGTCGTAGGAGAAACTCCCACCCTAGAAGCAAGCGCTTTAGAGCTCATCCCCAATGCCTCTCTAATAAATCTAATCCATCCGCGAGGAGGTCTCGCGACCATATCCTGCTCTTTAAGCTGGGTAAGACGCTCTTGGACGTGCTTAAGTTGAAGAATACGAACCTTTTTCATTGCCATCTGACTCTTTCCTGACTAATTTTCTACGCTTATATACGAATTATTTGGGCTTGTAGAGCAAAACTTAAAAAAATAGAATGAAATAATAAGAAAAGGAGCTCTTGTGAGCAATGAAGAAGAAGTCTTTAATATTATAGTTGTTGATGACTCCCAATTTTCTAGGGAACAAATTAGTGGAATATTGACTCAATACGGCTTCACCGTCACCGGTCAATTTTCAGCCGCAGGTGATGCTTTACAATTTATCGCAGAAAATCCCGTTCAATTGGCCATCATCGATGTGGTCATGCCAAAAGTTAGCGGGTTTGAACTTGCTCAAAAAATTCAAGAGAAATTTAAAAAAGTTAAAATTGTTATGGTTTCTTCTTTGTCTCAAGAAAGAGTTGTTCTGGAATCTATTGCTTCCGGCGCCCATGATTTTATACAGAAACCCATTGATGAACTTGTCCTAGTTGACTCAGTAAAGAAAATTCAAAAAACGGTAAATGAGGACAAATAATGGGTATTAGAACGGCAAATCTTTTTCCGGATTTTATCCCGTTAACAAATACGTTATCTCTACAGTTCGTTCATCATAAAAAATTTTCGCAAGCTCCCCTCGAAAATAAAGACTGGATACTTTTTAATATTTCAGGTGCGTTTTCAACAACACTGTACTGTGTTTTAGATAAAAACATAAAGTCTGATCTTTTGGGGGCTTTTGTTGAAGGGCTCAATATCATTCTAGGTAAAACTATTACTGAGCTTGAAAATCAAACAGGTCTTCTTTTAGATCTGTCTGCACCAGAGAAAATCGATGGCTTTATTCATGACGTTTCTTCTAAAAATATTGTTCAATATAACCTCTCTACACCAGAGGGAGATTATTCATGTTCAATTTATAGTGACCTTCAACAACAAATTGATTTAAAAATACGAACTGCCCCTGTTACTCATAAAAAACAAGGTGAACTTAATGCTTAAATTTATAGGAATCACTCTAAGCTTTCTGTCTTGTTACTTAGTTCTTTCGATACCAACTGGTGAAAACAAGGTCGTCTTTCATCATGTCTATAAAGTTGCAAACCCGGTTATCGTTAAAACGTATCGATCATTAAAGAAGTTGTTTTTACCTAAGGTCAAAGAAAGAATTCCAGTGATTCAAGATGAAATCGAGACCAAGGCAGCTAAAGTAAATGAAGAGATTAAAGAATCGGTTGTTGAGATCATCAACGAGCACCTCGATGATGATCCCAAGAAAATTGATGCCGAAGCCGAAGCTTTCGAAGATTACGATTTTAGTAACTAATTAACCTTCAATCGTAAAATCATCGTTAGCTAAAGTTCTGTCAGAATCTTCGCTCTCTAGTTTTTCATTAGCTCTTGGCAAGCTTTTGTGAAATGGACAAATCGGTCCATCTTGATTGGCAACATTGCTTACGTCAGCATGCTCAATCTTTGTTACTTCACCAGCAAAAGAAGTTTTAACTCCTAAGAAGGCCAAAAATACAATAAATACAGATATGTGCTTCATAGTTCTCCTCCTGTCCGTCAGGAATCGTTTAAGTTTCAAACAATCTGGTTAACTATAGAGCAAGGCTTGTGCCAAAAATGAAGACACCCCGAATTTTAGTAAATTCAGGGTGTTAGGACGATATTTAATTAGTTTTTAGGTAGCAGGATTGATTAGTATCTTCTAAACCGTCAAAACTTTTGACGGTTTTCGAGGTTAA
>JAUHYH010000247.1 GCA_030426585.1 Bacteriovoracia bacterium | reverse complement strand
AAAGAAACGGTAAGTTGTATTAAACTGACTTAACTCTTTAGCGGCTCCAATGGAAATCATTGGCTTAACAGGGGACTTGGTTGTTGAAAGAAGCTGTCTGATTCCGATCCCTAAGATTTCAGTGCTCACTTCACTTACGATTCTTTCTACATAATCTCCTGAACCAGGGTTTGAGAGATTTTGGGTGTTCATGTTTGTTGATTGAACATAGTTGAATTCGATAGCTGTGGTACTGAAAACATACCATGCCAGTGAACCTGTATAACTGGTATTTTCAACTTCGTTTTGTTGATTACTTCCGTAATTGTTTTTTTGAAGACCGTACTCGCCACTTAACTCTACGAGCGCGAAACTAGGGCAGGATAAAAAGATTAGGAACAGAAGGGCTCCAATTTTCATGCTAAATAAAGTATATCTTAGGGGTTCAAACGAGATTGTGAGCGGAAAATAAAACCCGGAGCAGCATGTGAATTTTTCATTTCAAAGCCTGATTGCTATTGCCCTTGGGGGCTCATTTGGAGCTCTAGCCAGGGCCGTTCTTGTGAAGGGCATAGGGCCTGGAAAACCTTATTCTATTGCTCTAGTAAATTTGTTGGGTTGTTTTTTGTTTGGGTACTACCTCCCGCGTTTTCAAAACCCTGTCCTGACAAACTTTTTGTTTGTTGGTTTGTTGGGAAGCCTTACCACTTTTAGTACTTTCACTGCTGACAATGCAAAATTACTTGATCAGTCTTGGGGATATTTTGTATTAAATGTCTTGGGACAAATAGGCTTAGGTCTTTTACTTTTTAAGTTTGCTTATCAGTTAGGAAAAAATGCAAGCGTTTGAGGGAATCAAAAACTTATTTGGTGATGAAGGTTTTGAAAAAATTCAAAACGCTCATGTTTGTGTCATCGGTCTTGGAGGTGTTGGTTCTTGGGCCGCTGAAGCTTTAGCCCGTTCGGGAGTCGGAAAGTTAACCCTCGTTGATATGGATGACCTTTGTATTACAAATATTAACAGGCAAATTCATGCGCTTCAGAATAATGTGGGGCAAACGAAAGTTGATGCTCTTGAAGAACGTTTGAAACTCATAAATCCCAGTTGTGAAATTGAAAAATTTTTTGAGTTCTATACAGAGAAAACTTCGGAAGAAATTTTAAATAGAGATTATAACTTTGTGATTGATGCGATTGATAGTGTTGCTACCAAATGTTATCTGATTTCGGAATGCCAGAAAAAAAATATACCAATGGTTGTAACGGGGGCTTGTGGGGGGAAAATAAACCCTTCCCAGTTAAAAGTAGCAGATTTAAACAATACCTATAATGATCGATTGCTCTTTCAAGTGAAGAAAAGACTTCGCCAAAAATTCGATTTTCCTCGAGGAATGAAACCTTGGAAAATTGCTTGTGTCTTTTCGACAGAGAAGGCTGTTAATAATTATGATCCCTTTTGTGAAAATCGAAAAATGAGCAATTGCCAAAATGGGTTGGGGGCCGTTTCGTACCTGACGGGCTCCGTAGGCTTTTTCAGTGCCCAGATTGCGATCTCAAGTCTGCTCGGGAATGATCTACCTCCTACTTCACGATAGCAAAGCTTAGTAAAATGATAGGATGCGGTTTCTCCTCTTATTCCTATTTGTTCCCACTCTTTTAAGCTACGGACAGAGATATTCGCTAGACGAAAGGTTGGAACTTGTTCGTCAAACTTATTCCACTCATGAACGCTTTCGAAATTTTATCGGAGAAGTTCTTGAAACTTCGATTGAGTTCTCAGATGAAGATCTCGCTAAATACGATATACCAAATGATCTCAAAAAAGGTTTATCCGAAACTCAGGTTCTTGCTATCGCTAATTACTATGAAGAAAAAATTGAAAAAATAAGGGCGAAGAACAAAAGGGCCTTAAGTTTTTACGATATGATGGTTCAGTACCGTAAAAAGGTTCAGCGATTTGGTTCAGACCCTGAAAAACTCGACCAAGCTGTTGTGGACTTAAGAGAATTATTCAAAAAAATTATTGTCAAGGCCGAGCTTGAAGAGAGTTTAAGTAACACCTTTAAGGCGATTGAGCCTTTTAGGATCGAGACGAAACTAAACGAAAAAAACACGGACCTCTATTTTACTCATCCTCGATTTGATCCTGAAATTAAAGAGAATTCAAAATATTTTCTAAAGTGGGGAGAGCTCAATGGAAAGAAAGTTGCCATCCGAAAACCTGACAACTTGGTAAAAGAAATTATTCAAAGAATTGAATCAGCGACAGAGACTATCACTTTTAACGTTTACGATAATAATCTTGAAGTCATAACAGATGCAATGATTCGGGCCTGTAAGCGAGGTGTTAAAGTTGTCGGAGGGTTTAGTAAAGATGTCATGTCTCACTTTGATGAAGTTAAAAAACTTTTTGAAAAGTTCAAAGGTGCGAAGTGTTCAAAAGGTGGGAGTGCCACCGTTTATGAAGTCGACTCCGTTGGGCTTAATCATCAGAAAATTCTTGTGATCGATGAAGCCGTTGATGGCAAAGGACAAGTTATACTTTCTTCAGCAAACTACACCAAGTCAGGGATGCATCCCCAGGGAGACATTGGTCCTTACCTTGATGCCGGAGGAAAGCTTTATAATAAAGAAGGAAAGCTTTTGAATAAAAAGGAACTAGCAGAGGTCATGGAAAAAGCGATTCCCAATGCGAATCATGCT
>JAUHYH010000246.1 GCA_030426585.1 Bacteriovoracia bacterium | reverse complement strand
ATAAACGAATGAAACGCCAAACATTGTAAATCCTCTTACAACCTTGACGTTAGGAGCTGAAAGAAAAGCAGAGACGATAGGATATGTCACTTGATCTTCGATTAAGTTTGGACTTTGACCCCTCCATTCTGTATAAATAATAACTTGAGTGTCGGATAGATCTGGAAGCGCATCCATCGGGGTCTTGCGAATGGTGTAACCAGCCCACACAACCATCAAAATAGTCGCTACATATATGATGAAGCGATTTTTTGCGCTCCATTCAATAATTTTTGCGATCATATGCTAATGAATCCCATGTTTCGTTTCCCCACTACCAAATCCAGAAATTCGACTCTCAGAATCAAGTAAGAATTGTGAATTTGTAACAATTTTTTCCCCTTCTTTCACTCCAGATAAGACTTGATAATATCCGTCTGCAAGATACCCTAATTCCACTTCTCTCATGACAAAGCGTCCAACACCTTCTTCAATAAAGATCAGATTTCTAAGACCCGTTTCAATAACAGCATTTTGAGGAATGGCCAGCGATTTCCCCATATTTACTTGCAATTCAACGGCTCCATACATATCAGGTTTTAAAAGATAGGAAGGGTTATCAACATCTATACGAACTTTGAGCGTGCGAGTTTTAGGTTCAATGACGTAGTTGATGAAAGAAACAGAACCTTTAAAGTGAAGATCCGGAAAAGCGGTAATGGAAAAATCAACTTCTTGCCCAAGCTTCATAAGTGAAATATCTTGTTCGTAAATATCTGCAAAGACCCAAATCCATGAAAGGTCTGCTATAGTGAGAAGGTTAATGCCAGGACCAACATTCATTCCTGAATAGGTGTTTTTTTCTAAAATGATCCCATTCACAGGGGAAAAGAACGTTAAATCATAAGAGGGCTTTTTAGTATTTTTTAACCTTTCGATTTCACTTGTTGGTACATCCCAAAGCTCCATACGCTCCTGAGCTGCTTGTAAGAGGTCTTCGTTTGATTGTTGAAGCTCTTTGGCAAACATTCCCTTTGACTGTTTTTCGGATCCTTGTAGAGCCAAAAGATACTCTTCCTGAGTGGAATAGAGTTCAGGACTGTAAACTGTAAATAAAGGAGAATTGGTAAAAACAGGCTTATTTGTAAAATCAGCATAGAGAGTTTCTATCCAACCTTTTACTTTTGTTTGAATTTTAAAAATCTTGCGTTCATCTACTGCAACGATACCAACTGTTCTTATTGATCGGACTAAATCTCTTATTTGAGCGACCTCAGTAGTAATGCCATATATTTGAAGACGGGATGGCTCAATATTGATTACAGTGGACTCTTCATTTTTTTGATTATGTTGAGATTTTTTGGAGTTTCCATAGGTGTCTTGGGTCTCATTTGAGCATCCCATAAATATACTTATGCAAAACAAGCAACTAATTATTTTCTTCATTCATGTCTCCAAGATTAACACCTACTGTTCTTTCTAGTTCTGCTAGAGCGATCTCACGCTCTATCCTTGCCTGTTCGAATTCAAGTTGATATTGATAATACTGACGAATCGTATCCAAAAGGGTTAAAAAATCACCTTTCCCTGCTTGATACTCAGCCTTCCCCGATTCGAGACTCTCTAATGTTTTTGGTAATATCCCAGATTCTAAAAGGATAATGCGCTCATCTAATGCATGAACTTCAGAGAGAATTTTTCTAATTCGCCCTCGAATCGTGGATTTTAAGCCTTGCAGATTATCTTCATAGGCTCTCATTAAAGCACCCGCCTTTTGAACATCTCTTCTCTGTTTCCACGGAATCCAAATAGGTAAATTAATTCCTATGGACACTCCCCAAGCCGTATCACTACTTCCTAAAATATGATCGAAACGGCTTCCTACAATAAAATTTGGGAAATATTCTCTTTTTGCTAAATCCTTTCGAAATTTTTGTTCTCCTATACGAGAGTCAATGCCTTTAATTTCAGGGTTATATTGGGAAGACATCCCCTCTAACGCCTTATAGTCCAGAGAGAGCTCCGATGAAAAACAAGCTTCCGGTGTTCCAAGGGGTTCATATGCTTCGCGATTTAAAATTGTATTGATGAGTGAAAGTAATCGATCCTTCATAGAGACCAGCTTTAATTTTTCGTCGTCGAGCCTTTGCAATTCAACTTGAGCTTTCACTGCTTCTGAAAAGCTATCCTCTCCTGATCGATATAAGGCAAAGGTAGTTTTAACAAATTCTGATATGATATTTCTGTTGAATTCATTAATTTTTAAAGCTGTATCGTAATAGTAAAGCTGAAAAAAAAGTTTTTTACTTTCTAGGACAAGATCTTTTGTTGTGGCTATATTTTCACTCTGAAGAAATGCCACTTGCTGACCTTCTATCTTCCCTTTAAGAGAAAGTTTTCCCGGAAAAGGGATCTCTTGAATAACTGAATAACGCATCTTGGGCTTAAAAGGACTATCAGAAGTAGAGCCGAAGGGTTGATCATGTCTCATTACAATAAATTCGGGGTCTTCCCAAACTTGAACCCTTTTTTGGAAAAATTCGGCAGCTTGTATTCTTTCTTTGGTTGCTGCTAAGTCGGGGTTTCTAATAAGAACCTCATGAACTAAATGAGCCAGGCGCAATGTTTTGGTTATTTCTAGCCCGTAATGTTCACAAACAGAGTGAGGAGCACCACAATCTGCTCTTGCAGATTGCTGATCGAAC
>JAUHYH010000245.1 GCA_030426585.1 Bacteriovoracia bacterium | reverse complement strand
TTTATTAACGGATAAAATACAGGACGTATAAAATTGTGTATTTTATTTTTCTTACAGTACTTTCTGATGAGTAACTTTGTAAGTCCATCGTCAGCAGCATCAATAATAAGGTCGAGAGGTTTATGGTTTACATCGAAGAAGAAATCATCAGCATTGTTTTGATTTAATCCATCCTTGAAGAGTTTAATTTGTGAATAAGGATTATATTCATAAATACTCTCGGCCAAAGGTTCGAGCTTGTGTCGGCCATAATTTTGTAGACTATCTGCGTACATGCGAGTGCTATTAGAAGGTTTCATGCATTTGGGCTCAGCAAGATGAAGGTATTTAAAACCTAGTTTTGAGATAACTTTCGAGGCGAAAGATCCAACAGAGGATCCCACTATTCCAATTTTTTTTGTACGAATAATGTTTTGCTCATCTTGATTAATTTTTAAAAGATTTCTCCAAGTTATTAAATCATAAAAGTGTTCTTCAGGGAGAATGTTAAAAATTTTATTAGGAAGCCATGGGAGATAAACATAATAGTGGTTACTGTCTTTATTTTTTGTATCAAAATCTTCGGCTGATATTCGATACTTAAGTTCATACAAATCTTTTAATTCTTTAAGTTGAGGTTCAACCGTATTGATGAGCTGGATATTTCGTGCTTCGCAAAATTCTCTGATCTCAGACGAAGAACTCGACTCAAAGTGATGTGGGGTCGTATTATTTAAACTTGCTGTCAGGTACAGTTCTTGGAACTGATTGAAATTTTTCACTTTTGCGAGCATACAGGAGGTCCTTTCTAGGTGATGTTACATAGACATACCGGTAAATTTTAACCTAAAATCTTAGTAGATAAATATTCGGAAAGGAATTCCGAGTTACTTGACTGTAATGGTCAAACGCCGGAGTTTTTATGCGTAGTACTGAAAGTATATCCAATGTTATTAGAGCTGGTCGAAAGTTAAAAAACTTAACTCAAATTGATCTTGCCTCTGAAATGCGAATCACTCAAGCAACAGTTTCCAAGTATGAGTCAGGAGCACTTGTACCAGGAATAGATGAATGGTTTCTTTTTTGTGAACTAGTCGGAGCTGATGCCCATGAGACTTATATGAATGGGTTAATCGATGGCCCTAGTTGTGAGTCTTTAAAAGCATCAAAGTTTTCAATGAATAAAAAACATGAAGAAAACCTCTTCTTGTATGTTAGAGAAATTTTGCCAATTTTAAACTTTATTGAAAATAATGGTCTTGAAAAAAAATTTGAAAACTTTTTGAAAGAAGTAAAGTTTGATAGAGATTACTTATATATTGTAAGCAACAAACTATCTCTTGATTTTTTTAATTATTTAGACTCTTGGCTTTCTAAAGAAATTGACTCTAAATACTTAAAGAAGATGAAAAAGCACTTCTTAGAGCCAGCTAACCATGGGCAATTAAGTGGAGTATTTAGAAAGAGTTTAGATGATCAAACAGTCTTAAAAAGCTATATCAAAAATTCAAAATGCTACGAAGCTGTTTTCAACTATAAAATTGATAAAAATATGAAATCCTTCAAGCTAGATTTACAGAAAAATGTAATGAAGAAGCTTGATTCATTAAAGAACAAAACTTTAAAGCCTTATATCGACTATAAATTGAATAATCTCTCTATTCTCAGTAAAGAAATTGGTCAAAAACTCGATTTTAAGCTTTCGGATGAATTCATTGAAGTGCGAGTAGGTTAATTTGCGAGATTTGAAAATAGACCATATTAAAATCTGGGATCAAGTTGATAGGATTTATCATACTTCCAAAATGGATTTTTCAGACTTTTTAGATGTACTCGAATTAACAAGTCTTGCTTTTGCAGATCTGAGGAGAAAATCATTGCCTATCCCTTTAAATTCGTTGGCAAGTCTCTGCAAATACTTTGATTTGACGATGAATTCATTTATCGAAGGAGACATTGATTATAAGAAACTCTTGAGTAACCAAAGTGATTTTCTTAGAGAAAAATATTCAGAGAATGCCTTTAGCAAATGTAGAACTGTTAATTATCTTCTTCATTTTATAGAAAAACGATTTGGTTGGAGAAAACGTGACCATGTTCTTAAATACTTTCAAGTCGATGAAGGAGCCTTGGCAGACCTAGACCGACCTATCAACTTAAAGTTGAGCATTGATATTGGTAATTATTTTTTGAAATACTTTAATAATCCTGAAATTTTATTTGGAATGGGCCAAACCTCTTTCTTCACGAATAAATCAGCATCTTTCGTTGAAGAACTTAATAATACGAAAAGTTATGGTCAGTTATTCGATATTATGTGCAAAGACGTTATTCCAAACCGCATTGAAAAAAATTATAAATGGGAAGTTCAAAGTGCTGAAAGCCAATCTCTACTACTTAAGGGGTATCCAGATAAAGACATAGTCGGTTTATTGGGAGAGGACTATGTTTGTGGAACTTCAGCTACACTTGTTCGGAAGGGGTTCTTCTCGGCTATACCACTTTATGTTGGAAAACATAGAGCAGAGATAAACCGTATTGAATCCTATAGAGACAATAAGAGCTTTGATGTCTTCCAGCTTAATTTCTCAGAAGCTTTCTAAGCAGCTTTTCTAAAGGCTTGACTCGCTTCATTTGGTGTTATGTCGAGCTTTGATTCCCACATTGATAAATAAGTTTCAGCTCTTTCCATCGCACCTGAAGTAAACTTCTTTAAATGTTGCCAGATAACGT
>JAUHYH010000244.1 GCA_030426585.1 Bacteriovoracia bacterium | reverse complement strand
TTTTACGCCCATTGCTAACAATGTGGTGAGGGATGTCGGTTTGAATGAAGACCTAAGGCCAAAAGATAATTCTTTAAAGTAAATCTTTTTCTCCATAAAATCCATCTCTTTCTCTTTAAATTAACTTCCTATGGGAGGCATCTATGACTGTGAGAATACAACTAAGTCGAAGTCAACAAGAGATTGATCCCAATAAAGAGGATTGGGAGCTCATGAAAAGATTGGCAACTCTTTTTGATTACAATGTTAACGAAAGCTCTTTTTCAGGAGCATGCGAACAGGCATTTGAATCTGCTTTAGAGGCTTGTAAACAGAAAAAATGGACGACACTTTCTCGAGAAGAAGTAAAAGACGACCTTGCAAAGCTTGCTGTGTATTTCAAAAGCTCCTTAGTTGATTATGCAATTTCTCAAAATGCACCATGGACTTCTGAATTGATTAACCAACGTAAAGAAGCCATTGAATCGAGAAAAACCACTCTAGCAGAAAAAAAAGTGAGTCATCCTGAAGCGTATCCCCCTTATTTAGAGAACGTACTAGAAAAAGGACATATTCATCTTTACGACCATCTTCTTGATATGAAAACGCTTCCCAATCGCATTGAAAGAGAAAAAAAAATAGGGACATTATCTTTTTCTGAGATTTCTCATATCATTTTGGAAACGCAAAAATCTGTCATTGAGCAAGTTGTCTCTATTGTCCCCTCTCATGTTCAGAATGTTCTTTTTTTATTAGGAAACACTGGAGCCGGGAAATCTACAACACTGTGTTTTCTTCGAGGAGATAAAATGGTAGTAGATGTTAATGGCAAATATTCATCTACCAATGAACAAGATAATTTAATTGGCCACGGTAAAGAATCTTGCACTTTTCTTCCAACAGTGGAAGTGCTAAACGACTTAGCGGTTGTAGATTTCCCAGGGTTCAGCGATACAAATGGCTCATTAATCTCCCTAGGGATGGAATGTGCTCTTAAACGACTTATTGAAAAATACCAACCCAAAATTCTAGTCCTTGAAGCAATTACTAATACCGAAGGAAGATATGCCGCTGCTGCTCAGCTTGGAAACCGGTTAAAGCGTTTATTGGGCAATACAGAAGGCTGTGTATTAGGGATTACAAAATACTCTAACGATGTGAATTTTGAAAAAGTTCAATCAATAGAAGCTGAACAAAGAAGAAAATTAACTAGCCCATCCAAAGAAGAGCAAAAACTGGAAACAAAAATTGAAACTCTTACTGATCTTGATGATCCCTCCCTAAAGTCAAAAATAAAAACGTTGCACGAGCAACTTGCTAAGCTAAAAGAAGAAAGATTGAAGCAAAAATTAGAGGATCTTCCTGAAACAGAAGAAAAAACACAGCATTGCCGGCGAGTAGAAGAAAAAGAACAAGAGTTACGCGAGCAGATTGGGCTAAGACATTCTATGCCCTTGTTTGGTCTTGAGAAGCCTGAAAAATACAATCATTGTCTTAAGTACTTATCGTCATTAAATACAGGTGTTAGCTGCTCTACTCAGCAAATTTTAGATCCAGAGCATGAAAAATTGATCGAAGAACGTTTTGAAAAAGATTTAATACCAGAAATAGATCGTTTGCAGAGCTTCGATGTGGGAGATGTGGGTGATTTTGAGCGAAGAGTTTTAGAATCAAGTTTGATCAAAGTTCTGCTTTCTTCTTCTTATCCTGAAGTTGGAGAGTTTTTACATTTACCAGAAATAGATCCTAAAATTGTAGATGCTTT
Source organism: Bacteriovoracia bacterium (assembly GCA_030426585.1). GTDB lineage: Bacteria > Bdellovibrionota > Bacteriovoracia > Bacteriovoracales > Bacteriovoracaceae > JAUHYH01. Next base: position 979 of record JAUHYH010000244.1, on the reverse strand, counting down.
TAGTAAGAAGATTGTGGGAGGATGCACCAAAAAAATAGTCGATGGTGTTATTCAAGCTATCGATGTACTCCTCATAGAAAAAATCCTTAAAGAATTTGGAGAAAAAGCTAGCCCGGGAAAGAAAGGAACGCTTGAAAAGAAACAAAAGCAGGTTCAAAAGTATATCCTTGGATTGAAAGGAGCCAGAGCTGATACGACTGAGCAGGTTAATGAAAAATGGGAAACCCTTCGAGAAGAGAAACAAACTCATCTTAAAACAATTGAACAGGAAGTAGAAAACCGCTATCAGTTATCTACTTTATGGAAAATTGCTTATTTCATTCCGCTTGGTGTCCCGTTTTGGATTCATAATAGCGCAAAAAAGCGTGCAATTGCAGAGGGAGTTGATCCTTGTTTTGACGAGTATTGTAAAGCATTAGACCAGGTTTATTCAGCTTTAATAAGGTTAAAGGGACTGGAAAAAATTATTGAGAAAAAAGAAGAGCTTAATAGAGTAGCTGAGTCTTTTTTTTTATCTTTTGAGTCGCTTGAATGTTTGAAACAGTCTATTGACGACGAAATTGATAGAGTCAAAGAAATTTATGGGCATGACGATTGGGATCATCGCCTTTTTTTGTTAAGGAATAAAATCGAAAAAAAAATGGAGGGTTTAGATCTTGCGTCAATGCTTTGCCTAGAGCGAGATCCTTTTCCTGAAATTATCAGGATTAAGGATGATTTAATAAGGGCTCATAGATTCTTAGAAAGAAGTTCTATCGTTGATGACAGAGCTTTAGTTTTGGTGAGTGGTGGAGAGACTATAGTACTGAAAAGGTATCGAGAGAAAGAAAAAACAGCTCATAAAGTTCCTGCAAGCTTGGAAGCTGAAAGAGCTGCTCTTCAGGTAGAAGTAATAACGAGGGAATCAATGGAATCTCGAGATCTCCAAGATGTTAATCTTGGAACAGAGGCTAAGCCTATTAAAGGGCTAAAATACTTA
>JAUHYH010000055.1 GCA_030426585.1 Bacteriovoracia bacterium | reverse complement strand
TTTAAGACCTGAGTTATTAGAAATAGCCAATAAAGCTTCTAAAGATGTTTAGTTATATCCTACCATTTCATAGTGATTTTCATAAAATCCCTGAAACAGTTAGAAAGATTGAAGAGAGTAAAGATAAGTTTTTTGTTGATAAAATTATACTAGCTCATAATGGTTTTCTAATAAGTGAAAATGAATCCTTGAAACTTTCCAATTTGAGTGAGTGTGCATTCTTCTGCCATACAGATGTTGCAGGAATAGGAGCGGGATATCGACTTGGAATAAAAGAGTCTAACTCGACTTACACGATCTTATCTGCGAGTGATCTGCCTTTCGGTTTTACGGATATTGAATCCTTTATGAAGTTAAACCCCGCTCCAGTGGTTGCTATTGGGAGTAAATGGGCAAAGGGGTCTAGCGTCAGTGGCTATGGGCCTTTGAGGAAATTAAGTTCATTACTTTTTTGGGTCTTGAGAAGAATTTTGCTAGGCAAGAAATCTCCAAGAGATTCTCAGGGAACAATTATTGTAAGAACTGATATAGCTAAGAGAGTTTTGGGTAAGGTTAAGTCAAATAATTATTTTTTTTCATTAGAGTTTTTAACCTTATTGCAGAGAGAAGGATTTGACCCCGTCGAAGTTTCGGTTAAACTTGAAAATCACTCACGAGAGTCATCGGTGTCTCTTACAAAAGATGGTTTTGGAATGATAAGATCTATCTGGGATTTAAAACAAAGGTTATGAAGCAACTCTGTTTTTTATTATCTTTTTATATTTTAAATGTTTATTCGGGGAGCATAAGTATCGTCGCCTCTCTTGGAGTTAATAAAAATGAGAGTCAGTTTTTTCTCGCGGGTTATCTTCATAATCGAGGAAATGAAACAGCAAAAGATTTAAAAATGTTCTCGAGTGAGCTGGTACAGCCGATAAATCTTTTCACTCAATTGGGCCCTAACGAGAAAAAGAATTTTTATATCCCATTTAATCAACTTGAAAATTTCACAAAAGGAAGAACTGGTTTCCATATTTTGAGCTTTATTTTAACTTATAAAGATTTAAATGGAGTTGATTTTTCTGCACCAGTGCTTACAAGCTACCAAAATGGAACTCCTGCAAGTTTTAACGTTTCCATATCTAAAGCAAATGAACTGCTTCAGTTTGAAAAAGAAATAATCGAAAAGTTTACATTTAAAAATTATTCTGAAAAAAAAGTTAAGCTCATTTTAAAACATATAACAAGTCGTGAACTTAAAGTTGATTCGATAGAGGACATTGAGCTTGATGCTGGAGAGGAAGAGCAAGTCGAAGTCGAACTTGAAAATCAAAATGGCTTGGTGGGGTCTAGTTATTATTATTTTCTTGTCGTTGAAAACTATGAAGGGGATAAAGTCTATTCAGAACTTGTTACCCAAAGTATTTATATTAAGAAAGAAGAACCCTTTTCATTTTCGATTAAAGAAGAAGTCCCTTTCTTATTTATTCTAATCTTAATCGGATTGTTGATTTTTATCGGTGTCGATGAGTCTAAGAAACTAGAACGAATTCAAGACTAGTCACTTAATGGGGGCTCAGTTCTAGTTCCTTTATTTTGTTTCTTAAAGGTAATTGCCAATCATTTTTGCTAGTTTTATGGGGGGTGAAAAAGCCTAACTACCCGAAATCTCAAGTTATTCATTTAAAAACCGATAGGTTCTATCAGAAAACTTTATTCTTAAATAGTGTGGAAGAATTTTTCGGAGGGGTCTATGAAAACCTTCATTGCATTAATGAGTCTCTTATTTCTCTTCAGTTGTAGTGAGGATGAAAGCTTTCGGGTAGTAACGGCCCCTGCGCCTGCACCGGTTCTTGCTAAAGACTGTAGTTACTCTGAGGCTAAAAACTTTCTTGATGGTTCAGAAGAAAATGGTTCCTGTTCTTTTGAGTTTTGTAACATTGATAATTATGAGAATACCGATAAACCGTATTATTCAAATGTGATTGAACCTTACTTACAAGATTTAGCAGCGAGAGGGATTCAGTTTGTTGGGGGGATTGATTCTCAAGCTTGTAATAATAAAATCGGATGTAAGAATACTTATGCCACCAATTATGATGATGAAGCTGTTATTGAATCGGAGCTTTGTTCTTTTACGGGATGTCCAGAAGAGGATCTCGCTTACTTAGCTTCTTTTAATGATTATATTTCAAAATATCCCAATTATACTATTAGCAGAAGTTGTAATCAGGTTCGAGCTTTAAATTTTAAGAAAATTCCATCTCAGGCCATTGCCACCAAAGCTTTTCCAGAAGATGTTGAAGTTGAAATCAGAAACGTTCTTGGAATGGTTTTAACAGGGAATAATCAGGCTCAGATTACTTTGAGTGCTTGGTTAGATAATAACTGTAGTGTGCCTGCAACAGGAATGTTGATGGGGACCCTTACAAAAACAGTTGTCGCAGGAATTGCGACCTTTGATAATCTTAAGTACAACAAGTTAGAGGATATCTATCTAAGAGCTGAGTCAGGAAATGTTCAGGCTTGTTCTAATAAAATCACGATGAATCCTCCTCAGGATGTTGCGAAAGTTGAATTTAAACAGGTTCCAACCGCAACGATGGCCACAAAAGTATTTAACCAAGATGTAATTGTCGAAATCAAAAACGTTTTTGATATGGTTCTGACTGGTAACAATCTCGAGCAAATCACGGTGAGTGCTTGGATTGATAATCAGTGTACTGTTCCTGCAACAGGAGTGTTGATGGGAACCCTTACAAAAACAGTTGTTGCTGGTGTCGCAACTTTTAATGATCTCAAGCATGACAAAGTTGAGAATATCTATCTTAGAGCACAAACAGGTAATTTAACCGCTTGTTCAAACTTGATTAAGATTACTCCTCCAGTAGATATTGATAGCCTTACTTTTAAAAAGATTCCGGCAGAGGTTATTGCAACCAAGAAGTTCACAGACGATGTTGAAGTTGAGATCAGAAACGTTCTTGGGATGGTTATCACAGATAACAACGCTGCGATCGTTACAGTGTCTGCTTGGTTAGATGATCAGTGTACTATTGCAGGGCAACCTCTCGGAGGAGCAACCTCTAAGACGGTTGTTGCTGGTATTGCGACATTTAATGATCTTAGTTATAGCAAGGTTGAAGATATCTATTTAAGAGCACAGTCTGGTAATGCTCAGGCTTGTTCTAATAAAATCACAGTTAAGCCACCTGCAGATATCGCGGCATTGAATTTTAAGTCAATTCCTGCTGAAATTGTTGCGACCAAAGCTTTTCCCGAAGATGTTGAAGTTGAACTTCGTAACGTTTTTGATATGGTGATCACTGACAACAATCAAGCGATGATTACTTTGAGTGCTTGGACTGATGACCAGTGTACTCAGTTAGCCCCAGGAACACTTGAAGGAACCTTAACCAGAACTGTTGTTGCAGGTGTTGCTACCTTTGATGACCTTAAGTATGACCAACCTGTGGATATTTACTTAAGAGCTCAAACTGGAAACATTACAAAATGTTCTAATAAAATTGTTGTTAAAGAACCAACGGATATTGAGTCAGTTGCGTTTAAAGCTTACCCTCCAATGGTAACAGCAACAGAAACTTTCCCTACGAACGTAGAAGTTGAAATTAAAAACTTTTTTGAGAATGTTATAACAAGTAATAATGAAGCTCAGGTTACTCTAACTCCTTGGCTTGATGATAAGTGTACGATGTCCGCTAATGGAAACCTTGGTGGTTCAACGACTGAGACAGTTGTAGCAGGAGTCGCTACTTTTGATGATCTTGAATACGATACCCTTGAGAACATTTACTTGAGAGCTGAATCAAATGGTAAAACAGCTTGTTCAGGTCTTATTCAGGTTTATCCTCCAACAGATATTGCTTCGGTTCATTTCATCGACATTCCAACACAAGTTACTGAAGGAATGCCGTTTAATTATGATGTTAAAGTCGAAGTTCGAAATGTTTTCAATATGCCGATTACGACTAATAATACCGATCAAGTTACGATTAGTGCTTGGGTGAATAACACTTGTGATGCTTCGGGAATGGGAGTTCTTAATGGTACCCTCGTCCAGCAATTAGCAGCCGGGATTGCTACATATGATGATTTAGCATATTCAGCGAATGAAGATATTTATCTCAAAGCTGAAGTTATGGGTAAAACAACTTGCTCAAACTTAATCGATGTTCTTCCTAAGCCTGAAATCATTACAGATAACCACACTCAGATGGTTAATAATAAAGTAGACGTTGTTATGTTGATCGATAACTCTGGTTCAATGGGGGATGAGATTGCGAACATGAAGCAAAATATCAACCTTTTCGTTCAAGAGTTTGTTAAACAAGATGTTGATTATCAGTTTGTGACAGCGACAACTGTTGAGAACTTTGCAGGCTTCTATGCAAAGCCACATCAACTTAATGATCAGTTAAAGAAGGCAAACTATCTTGCTGATTCGTCTCAATTTCTTTCGAACTTTCAACAAGTTCTTCAAGATTACTCTAATCTTGGTGGTTCAGTAGAGGTCCCATTTAGAGCAGGAGATAAATTACTTACAGATTATCCTAATTATAGAAGATCAGACGCTTCGCTCGCTGTTCTTGTGTTTGGAGATGAAAGAGAGCAATCGACAGATAAGTCGGTTCAACAGTGGTACGATCTTTATAAGAACTATTATGAAAAAGTTCAAGTGAGCTGTATCGTAAGAAAAGATGCAGACCCTGATAATCGTTTTAAAAATATGACGGTATTAGGAAGTGGCTATTATGAAGATATCACTGATCCCAACTTTCACTTAAAGTTAAAGCCAATTGGGGAAGCAGCTGCGCTTCTTCCTAAGACTTTTGCGCTTTCTCAGCCACCTGTTCAGAACACTATTGTGGTGAAACTTAATGGTCAGGTACAAACGTTAACAACAGACTATGTTTACAATGCGAACTTGAATACCATTATTTTTAATATGGCCCCTCCAATCGGAGATCAAGTCGAAATCACATACGAAAAAAGTATGGCCCCTTAATAAACGGCCCCCAAACGGGGGCCTTTTTTATTTCTGATTTATTCTCTCAAGAAACTAGGCACAAGATGAACATTTTCAACGTTTTATCTCGCTTGAGATAGAATTAATCTAATGCAAATTCTAGAGAGAAGATTGGGATTATTCTCAGTCGTGACAATTAGTATTAGTTCAATGATTGGTTCAGGAATTTTTGTCCTTCCTGGTATTGGCTTTGAGATAACGGGTCCTTCTTTATACCTAGCTTTTTTGTTATCGGCCCTTTCAATCGCTCCGGCAGCGATGAGTAAGGCTGAACTTGCTACAGCAATGCCAACGAGTGGTGGAACTTATGTTTATCTGGAGAGAACTTTTGGACCTCTGATTGGAACAATTTCAGGACTAGGGCTTTTTCTCTCAATTTTATTAAAAGCAAGTTTTTCTTTAGTTGGGATTGGTGCTTATTTTATTGTCTTGTCCTCTTTCCCGCTTTTACCGACAGTTCTTAGTTTTTTGTTTGTTATTGGCTTATTAAATATTTTTGGAGTCGGAAAAGTGAGTAGTTTTTTGACTGCGATCCTTTTTGTCACTCTCATCGGACTTATACTCGTCTGTGCCTTTGCTCTTCCAAATTGGGATGCAAATCTTATGAATCCCTTTATGACGAATGGCTGGAAGGGGTTAGCCTCTGCAACAGCTTTGGTTTTTGTTTCGTTCGCCGGGGTCACTAAAGTTGCCGCTATCGCTGAAGAAGTTATAGAGCCAGAAAAAAATCTTCCTAGAGGAATTCTTCTTTCTCTTTTTTTAGTCACGATCATTTATTGTGGTACAAGTTTGATCCTTGCTGGTAGCTTCAGTACTTCTGCTATCTCGGGAGATTTAAAACCTATTTACACTCTTGCTTATAATATTGGTGGTCCCTTGGTGGGAAGTGTCATGGCGGTGGTTGCTGTTCTTACAATGATCAATACATCTAATGCCGGTGTGCTTGCAGGTTCTCGGTTTCCTTTTGCGATGGCCAGAGAATCATTGTTACCAGCTTTTTTGGCAAAAGTTCATAAGAAATTTTTAACTCCTTATATTAGTATTCTCCTTTCCGTTTTTATTGTATTGATTATTTTAACGACTTTTGACGTGGCTAAGATTGCGAAGTTAGCTTCAGCTTTTATGATCTTAATCTATATGCTTGAAAATATCGCTGTGATTGTTTTAAGAGAATCTAGGGCCCAGTGGTATAAACCTCAGTATAAAGCTCCTCTTTATCCAGGTTTGCAAATCATAGGAATTCTCGCGAGTGTAGTTCTTTTATTTTCAATGGGAAAACTTGTTATTTATGCAATCCTGGCAATTTCAATTCCTTCGATTTTAATTTATTTCTTTTATGCAAGAAACAGAATTGATAGAAGAGGTGTTGTAGGTCTTAGAACCAAAAGAGCTGATCTTATAAAACCCATTGAAAATGAATTTGAAATTCCTGTGGGATTAACTCGAGATGCTCCCGTTGTTGTCAGTCTATTTGGAAAGGAAAGTTCTCCCGATATGCTTGTGGAAATGGGAGTTGCCATGGCCGATGAGGGGAATGTTGAGGTCGTGAAGATTTTGGAAATTCCTGAGCAGATGGCACCTTCTGATTATGAAGAACCTCAATATGTAAAATCACTGAGACGTCGGGTTAAAACAATGAGACAGGTCTTAGAAAAAGAGATTTGGTTTGATTCTATTGTTAGTCATGACGTTCAAAAAACAGTATTTGAGATATCACAACGAGTTCACTGTAAATGGTTGTTCGTTGAATGGCAGGGAAAGAAGGGAGCATTGACCTTTCATAACCCTATTGGATGGTTAAATTCACATCTTCATTGCCATCTTGCAACTTATCGAGATTTTGGAATTCGCTATATTAGAAAAGTCATGGCCGTTATTACAGACGATTGTAATGATGCGCTGGTGATTGATACGGCAAACCATTTAGCTTGTGTTTATAAAGCTCAGGTCACTTTAGTGAAATTTTGCCACTTGAAACAGTCTGATGAAAAAAAAGAATATGAGAAACGGTACTTAGAAGCTCTTTTTAATAAATTTCAATGTAGCGTGAGTGCTGAGGTTATTATTGGTGAAAACCCTGTAGATTCGATTCAAGTAGAAACCGTTAATTATGACTTATTAATTCTTGGAGGGAGTGATTTTAATATTTCTCACCGTTTTAAAGGATCATTTGATGATAAACTAATGTCACAGGCAGCTTGTTCTGTTCTTTCTGTGCATGCATCCTCGTTCCCAATTGAATGAAATCGCTTCACGAAAAAAACATTATAGATCCCAAGCATCATATTGAATATTCAGTTGAAGTGAAGGAACTTTGCGTAGACTTTAACTTTAAGGTCACAAAGTTTAACCCTGAACCCTGGAATACCAACCCAAGCTTTTCGAAAACTGAGCCCTATAAGAATCATAAATTATGGGAACATGATGTTTTTGAAGTTTTTTTGCAATCAAGACCAGGAGAAAAATCAACTGACCAGCCTTATTTAGAAATTCAAGTAAGTCCAGCAGAACAGAAACTTGCACTGTGGATAATAAAACCAAGACAAGTTTCAGTAACTCCTCTTACGGAGCAATTTAAATCATGGAGCACCCTTTCTGATGACATTTGGGAAGGAAAGATCTCAATCCCTTTGAATAATGAAATTCTAAATCATCCTCATTTATTTGCAGGCGTTTTTGCTTGTTTGGGTGCTAATCGTGAGCATTTTTGTCATCATAAAGTTGAAATGGAAAAAATAGACTTTCACAGACCTGATTTATTTTTTAAGATCTAGCCATGAGCCAGTTTAAAAACAATCTTCTTCTTAAGGCCTTCGGTTTAAAAATCCCTCTCATTCTTTTTGTTGCACCCAAAGTGACTAAAATGGATGAGAAAGAAACAATTGTTAAAATACCACTTAAGTGGAGAACTAAAAATCATCTTGGGAGTATGTACTTTGGTGTACTTGCGGTTGGTGCAGATGTTGTGGGAGGGCTCGCAGCAGTCAAATCAATCAAGGCTTCAGGTAAAAATGTTCACCTCTCCTTTAAAGATTTCAAAGCAGAATTTTTAAAAAGACCTGAAGCCGACACTTTTTTCCATAATCGCCAAGGTCAAGAAATCTCCGATTTTGTGACCAAGGTCATACAAAATCCAGGAGAGCGCATGAACTTTCCCCTAGAGATTGTTGCAACATGTCCCTCAAAGCTTAATGATGAGCCCGTGGCGAAATTTGAGCTCACTCTCTCGTTAAAATCTCGCTAAATTTTCTTGATTCAAAGGCATAATAATAGGGAGAGGAGTTTTCATGTTGAAGTATACATTTTTGGCAATTGCTTATTTTTTCACTATTAATTTTGTCGATATTATCTGGGGAGAGTACGGTCTCGTTGGAGGATTCTTAGAAGAATCATCTTGGCTATTTGTTCTCGGTTATGTTGTTTTAGTTTCTCATATCACGATCACTTGTATGAGCCTTTCTTTCCATCGGCATCATACCCATAAGGGAATTATTATTAACAAAACCCTCGATATGATCATGCAAACTTGGCTCTGGTTTATTACAAGTATGTCTAAGAGCGATTGGGTTTCTGTTCATATTTATCACCACGCCCATTCGGATAAAGAAAAAGATCCGCATAGTCCTGTTCAAAAAGGGTTTTGGAGGGTTTTCTTTGGTGGGGCTTATGATTACGGTGTGGCTGCTCAAACACCACAAGTGAGAAAGTTAAGAAAAGCAATTCCTGAAAATAAGATAGAAGCTTTCTTTGATCAAAATAAACTGCTTGGACTTGTTCTTACAACTGTTCTTTGTTTAATTCTCTTTGGTCCTATTTGGGGAACATTATTTTCAATTATTAACTTTTTGATTTCACCAATTCTTGCGGTTGGAGGAGTGAATACCATTGCTCATTTCTTTGGTTATCAAAATCATCACTCAGGGGATAACAGCAGAAATATCGGTTACCTGTTTCCATTAAATTTTATTATTTGTGGTGAGTTAGATCACAATAATCATCATAAATACCCAAAATCGTGTTCTTTCCGTCATAAGTGGTATGAGTTTGATATTGGTTATGTTTATATCAAGGCCCTAAATGCACTTGGTCTTGTTGAAATTAAAAACGTGTACAACACGAAAAAGTTTAAAGAAGAGCTCAGTGAAAAGGTTGCTCAAATGTTAGAGTACGATGCGAAGTTTAGAGCTCGAGCGAAAGAAATGGCAGAGGAACTTGATATTAACTGGGAAGAGTTCAAGCAAAAAGTTGTTGCTTATGTTCAAGGTAAAAAGTCAGAGATGGATGAGTCAATGAAACTTTTTATTAAGGAATTAAAGCGAGCGGCTCAAGCTAATATTAAAATGAATCTAAGTTTTCAATAAACTCAACGGGAAGGGCTTTTGAAAGAAAGCTCTTCCCCAATAATCTAAAAAATCGATTATTTGTTAAAACGTAATGCTTTTCCAGATTGGGAAGTTTGGGAATTTTTCTTAATTCAAAAATATTTAAAGGATGAATCATTGAGACACTTCTGGTGTCGATAATATACTTCCAGCTCGAATGCTCTGAACCAAAATCTTTTGCTAATTGAAGGTTTTTTTTAATAAGTTTGGGAGTAATAAAGCCGGTCGCCTCTATGAGATATAGGTTGTTATGAGTGAGGACCTTTAACGATCCCCACTTACTTTGAATGGATTGAATTTCTTGGAATTTACTTCTCAAGTAGATTTTTTATATAGCGGTAAGTTTCTGCAGACGCACCTTTATCAAGAATATAAAGGTATGAGTTACAGATATTAAGACCTACATAAAGCGGAAGCATCGGATCTCCGAATTCACTTTTCTCTACTGAAGGAAAGATCGCAATATAGTCCACACCAGATTCCGTTTTTAAATTCATTCCACAAGCGGCTGATGAATTAAGTGCATAAAAGGTTTGAATCATGAAAGTTTCTTCGAAGTAATGACGAACATGAACACTGTCTTTGAGAACTTTATGAATTCGGTTAACCGAATAATTCCTTTCTTGGTCTTTATAATTCTTTAGAACTTGTCCTTGAAGAATGAGATCAGCCTTTTTTACAACGTCTTCGATCTGAGGAGAGACTTCGCACATGCAGGCATAAGAGGGGAGAGAAAGAAAAAAGGCGGCTAAAATTAAAATTTTCATGCCGCCTATATATAAGAAACTCGACTATGAGGTCAAATCTAGCTGCTCTTTTTTTCGAACGATTCAACCACAACCGTTCCGACGCAGTCGCCAAAAACATTGACGCAAGTCCGGAACATATCCAGGAGGCGGTCTACTGCTAGAATAAGCCCAATACCATCGAGAGGATAACCCACCGCCGTAAGAACGATACTCATCGTCACAAGCCCGGCCCCTGGAATGGCCGCAGCGCCTACAGCAGCGAGTGAAGCTGTCATAAAGATAATCACCTGGTTAGCGATAGAAAGATCGAGCCCATAGGCCTGACCGATAAAAATGACGGCAACAGACTCGTATAAGGCCGTCCCATCCATATTAATTGTGGCCCCGAGCGGAAGCACAAATTGTGCTGTTTTCTTCTGAACTCCTAGATTGTCTTCTACACAGGCCATTGTGATTGGAAGTGTTGAGGCTGATGAAGAGGTTGAAAAAGCTGTGAGCATAGCAGGTAAGCAAGCTTTAATAACTCCTAGCGGAGAGGCTTTGTGGCGCCAACTTGCAATGAAAGCTAAAACAATAAAATGCAAGGTGAGTCCGATAATAACGGCCCCCATATATTTTCCAAGTGCACTAAGGGCATCGAATCCCGTTTCTGCAATGACTGCCGCCATCAGAGCAAAAATCCCATAAGGAGCAAGTTTCATAATCCAATGAATGAGAACCATTGAAAGAGTTTCTAGTGAATCCATAAATCCAATCAAAGGCTCAGAGGCTTTTCTGTTAAGAAGTGCTGCGACTCCAAGAAAAATCGAGAAGACAATGACTTGGAGAATTTTCATATTCGCCATAGCTTCAAATGGGTTTTCTGGGATGGCATCCATCAAAACACCCATCATGGTTTTTAAGAGTCCTGTTTCAGAGGAACTTTGGACTTTCTGGTTGAGACTTTCTGAGAGTCCACCACTGGATAAGGTCGAAATATCAAGCCCCACACCAGGTTGAATGATATTAACAACCACAAGTCCTAGCAGAACCGCAATCGCAGTGGTTACAAAATAATAAGCAATCGACTTCACACCCATAGACCCAAGTTCTTCAGGTGAGCCTAAGTTAACAATTGCCATAAAGATTGAAGCTAAGACGAGGGGAGTGATAAGCATTTTTAGAAGTTTGATAAAAATCTCACCGACAGGCTTAAGAGATTCAACAACATCAGTTGCTTGGTAATGATAAAGAATTAGTCCGAAGATTGTTCCTGCCACCAAAGCAATTAAAATGTGTTTAGTTTCCTTGGCGTTCTTGGTTTCACCCATCGCAGTCCTCCTTGTACAATATGTATTTATGTTAAGTTCTTGCTAGGAAGATGTCCAAAATCTAAAGTAAATTATGCTATCTGAAATCCTTTTTGAGCAGCTTGGAAATCCCGAATTCGTTGAACCTGTTGGTGGCGGCAGTATTGGGCAAAATTACAGAATCATAAAGAGTGGAATCTCCTACTTTTTAAAGACTGGAGTAAGCTCTTCTATGCTTCGGGCGGAGGGTGAAGGACTTCAGGAATTATCAAAAGCGATCGCTGTTCCAAAAGTTATCGAAGTGACTTCAGGCTATCTACTCTTGGAGTGGATTGAACCTTCCAGTGGGAGTAATGAAAATGCTTATGATTTTGGAAAGAAGCTAGCGAGTCTTCATAAAACGACTAATGATTATTATGGCTTTGAGTTTGATAATTTCCTCGGGTACACTCCTCAGAGAAACACTCCTAATAAAAGTTGGCTTGAGTTTTTTTGGAATGACCGCTTGATGTATCAAGTGGAGCTTGTTTATAAAAAACATAAACTCAATTCGGATCTAAAGAATGCGATCTTTACCTTTGATAACCGTTACGAAGAATTCATCGGTCCCTCGATTGAACAACCTTCGTTAATTCATGGCGATCTTTGGTCGGGGAATTATCTCTTTAATAGTGAAGGTAAGGCGTATCTAATTGACCCTGCAGCTTATTATGGGCATCGGGAATTAGAATTGAGTATGACCAAGCTGTTCGGAGGTTTTTCCAGCTCTTTTTATGAAGGTTATAACGCCCAGTGGCCCTTAAAAGAGGGGAGTGAAGAGCGTATAGACTTTTATCAGGTTTACCATTTGTTAAACCACCTTAATTTATTTGGTATGAGCTACTATAATCAAGCCCTAAACTTGATAAGGAAGTACTCATGAAATACGGCATCCATTGGTTTCGCCGGGACTTAAGAGTGGCAGGTAATCCCGCTCTTCAAAAAAACTTTAAAGAGAATGACGGTAAAGTTGTTGGAGTTTTTTGTTTTGATAAAAAATTTCTCGCTCGGGGTGATTTTTCCGTTAACCGTTTTCAACTTTTTATCAATTCTTTAAAAGCTCTCAAAAAAGAAATGAAAGATAGGGGAAGTGATCTTCTTTTTCTTGATATTGGCCCTCATGAATCTTTTCCAATGTTAATGGATAAACTTAAAGACAAGCCTTCTTTGTTTTCATTTAATGAGGACTTTGAACCTTTTGCCATTAAAAGGGATAAAGCGATTTCTAAAATGATGAAAGATTATGAAGTGGAAACTCATATTGGGACCGATCATGTTTTGATCCGCCCAAATGAGCTGACAAAGCCTGATAGTGATGAGGGGTATAAGGTCTACACGCCGTTTTCTAGGCGATGGCTGCACCTCTTTATCCAGCCCCAAGTTCAAGATCGTATTAAAAGACAAAAAAATGGGCTTAAAATTTTAAAAGCCAAAGAACCTCAAAAGATTTTTGATCTTACTTGGAAGAAACTAATGGGTAAGGACGTTCCAGAAGATCACCTTGAGGAATACGACAAAGAAAACCAAAAACTTGTAACGATTGATCTGCCTGAAGCGGGATCAAAAGCGGCTTATAAGAAGGTTCTCGAATTTAAAAAACGAATTGATAATTACGGAGAAGATAGAGATTTTCCTGATATCAAAGGAACCTCTCAACTATCACCTTATTTAAAAAATGGAACACTCACGATTGCTCAGATTATCGCGATCCTTGAGCTTGAGCCTTATAAAGAAAAAAAATCCGGAAGAGATATCTTTTTTAGTGAATTGATTTGGCGTGAGTTTTATTATCACGTTATGGCCCGTTGGCCCCATGTTGAAAAAGAAGAATTCAACCCCAAGTACAAAGGTCTTGCTTGGGAAAATGATAAAAAACTTTTTCAAGCGTGGAAGGATGGCATGACAGGTTATCCGATAGTTGATGCCGGGATGAGACAACTCAAAGAAACCGGTTGGATGCATAACCGGGTTCGAATGATTGTCGCTTCTTTTCTCACAAAGCATCTTCTTATTGATTGGCGTTGGGGTGAAAAGTATTTTATGGATCAATTACTTGATGGAGATCTCGCTCCTAATAATGGAGGTTGGCAATGGGCGGCTTCAACAGGGACTGATGCCCAACCTTATTTCAGAATCTTTAACCCTTGGACCCAAGGAAAGAAGTTCGACAAAGACGCTGAATATATGAAGCGTTTTATCCCTGAACTTAAGGATGAACCTGCGAAACATTTTCATGCACCTATCTTAGGGCATAAAAAATATCCTGAACCCATCGTGGATCATGCGACTCAGAGACAGAAAGCTTTGGAGTTGTTTCAATAAGCCTGAGTTCAAGAGTCGGGTTCTTTGAGAAACCTCCATTTTATCCGATAAGATGCTGTGAGATTTTTAACTTTTTCATTAACTCTGTTTTTAATTTCTGGGGTTTGTTCAGGATCAAATAAGTTCACTTGCCGTTTTTATACTTCAGAACTAAAACCTGGACTTGTTT
>JAUHYH010000243.1 GCA_030426585.1 Bacteriovoracia bacterium | reverse complement strand
TACGACAAGCTTTAAGAAAGCTGATGATCTGATCTATTTTCTTTCCCCTTACACTTTTGAAGAAAACTTTTCAGAAACAACGATCTCTGAGTTCACACAATATTACAAAGAAGAAGCTAAAGCTCCGATTTGTGACATCAAAAAAAATAATGAACTTTATCATAGAATTTACAACGCCCATCAAGAACAACTCTTTCATAGCTGCCACGATGTTTCCGAAGGGGGAATTGTTACCGCCGTTCTAGAGTCTTGCTTTGGGAATCATCTTGGAGCAACGCTCGAAAACAATGTCCCTGATCGAATAATCAATGCTTGTTTCTATAATGAGATGGCAGGATCGTTCATTGTGAGCATTAGTCCCGAAAAGGAAAAATCACTCTTAAAGGATTTTCCTAATGCTAAAAAGGTTGGAACTGTAACTTCGGGAACTCGCTTTAAATTTAGAAATCAAAACAAAGAATACTTTGATATGAGCTTACTTGAACTTGAAAGCTATTGGAGAAATGACAATGAGTTTTAAGGCCCTTGTTCTTAGTGGAGATGGTGTCAACTGTGAAATTGAAACCTCCAACGCCCTCGCAGAGGTTGGTTTTCAAAGTGAAGTCATTCATATCAATGAACTCATTCAAAATCCAAAGACCTTAGAAAACTTCCAACTGCTTGCCTTCCCTGGAGGCTTTAGTTTTGGTGATGAAATTCAAAGTGGGAAAATCCTTGCTCTTAAAATTCAAAAATATCTCATTAATGAGATCAGAGACTTTATTGAGTCGGGAAAACTTGTTATTGGGATCTGTAATGGATTTCAAGTTCTTACGAGTCTCAATGCTTTCACCGATTTTAATAGCGAAGAATCCCACTTTGCCCTTGTCCCTAATGATCAAGCTCAATTCATTAACCGTTGGGTTGAAATGAAACCAAACTTTCAAAACCATTCGCCATGGTTAAAGAACCTTCCTGAAAGTTTTCACCTTCCTATTAGGCATGGAGAAGGGAATCTTAAAGTCAGCTCAAAGTTCCAAGAGCAATTTTCTAACTATCAAGCTGTTAGCTATACCAAAGACGTTAATGGCTCTTATAAACAAACAGCTGCGATTACGAATGAGAAAGGAAACGTTTTTGGAATCATGCCTCACCCTGAAGCGGCCATGACTCAAAATCTTGATCCGACTTTTAATACCACTTCTAAAGAATCCCATTGGGGTTCGATTTTTTTTAAAAATGCCTACAACTACCTAGAGGATATGCAATGATTAAAAGGGCCCTTATTAGTGTTTCAGATAAATCTGAGTTAGGACCACTGGTTCAAGAACTTCATGACAAAAAAGTAGAGATCATATCAACAGGAGGAACAGCAAAAATCATTGAAGGTTTTGGTATCCCAGTAACTCCGATTGAAAAGATTACAGGAAACCCTGAATGTCTCGATGGTCGGGTTAAAACTCTAAGTTTTAAAGTTGAAGCAGGAATTCTTTTTAAAAGAACCAGTGAGAAACACTGTCAGCAAACGATTGACTTAGATATTTTACCGATCGATCTCGTCGTCGTTAACCTCTACCCTTTTGAAGAAGTATCAAAGAAGACCGCCGATCTTCCTACGTTAATCGAAAATATTGATATCGGTGGCCCTACCATGCTTCGGTCTGCTGCTAAAAACTATGAATCAGTTACCGTTCTTAATTCTCCTTCTCAGTATCAAAGCTTCATTGAAGAGTTTCGAGAAAAGGGTGAAACCAGTCTTCAATTTCGCAAACATTGTGCCTTTGAAGTTTTCAGGTCAACCGCCGACTACGACTCCTATATTACTCAGACACTGGCGGGCCAACTTCAGCCAGAATCAACCTTGAGATATGGAGAAAACCCTCACCAAAAAGCTTTTGTATTACCAACGAATAGAAAAGAAAGTCTTTTGAGCGGAGAACAACTTCAGGGCAAAGAGTTTAGTTATAATAATTACCTTGATATGAATGCAGCTTGGGAGCTGATCAGTGAACTTGACCTTACTTACCCGAAGAAAGTCTCAACAACAGTTATTAAACATTTAGGGCCTTGTGGTCTCGCAACAGCCGACAATAAGCAATCAGCTCTTGAACTGGCTTGGAAAGGAGATTCGACTTCAGCTTTTGGAAGTATTGTGGCGACCAACGTTCCAGTTGAAAAAGAACAAGCTGAGTTTCTCACACAAAACTTTGTTGAAATCGTCATGGCACCAAACTTCACAGATGAAGCAAAAGAGATTTTTTCTAAAAAGAAAAACTTAAGGCTTTATCAGATCAAACCTTTTCAAAATCTTGATGTTTGGGAAAGTCGAAACCTAATGGGGGCACAGCTTATCCAAAGAAAAGATTTCGTGCTTTCAAAAAACTTTAACACTGTTACAAAAGAAAAGTTCAACGATACTCATAACGAGATGATTCCTTTCGGCAATATTGCAGTCAAACACCTTAAGAGCAATGCCATAGCGATCGCTTCGAGTGATGGGAAAGGAAGTTTTTGGTTAACAGGCTCTGGCGCCGGTCAACCCAACCGCCTGGATAGTTTTCACCTTGTGGCCAAGAAGTATTATGACCTAGCGCGATCTGAGTCTGCTTTCATTACTGACTCAATCTTAACATCTGATGCCTTTTTCCCTTTCGATGACATTGTAAAACTTTGTACAGAAATAGATATCCATCATATCGTTCAGCCCGGTGGCAGTATTCGAGATGATGAAGTGATAAAAACCTGCGATGAACTCGGTCTC
>JAUHYH010000242.1 GCA_030426585.1 Bacteriovoracia bacterium | reverse complement strand
GATTTTGATGGACCTAGAAAACCTATTAAGCCTCGTTTTCATAATCTTGCTTGGAAAAGACTGGGGCATTATCCCGGAAGTCTTGGCCGTTACATGTGGGCCGAAAGAAATATCCCAACACTTACCATCGAGCTTAAAGGGAATGATTTCAATATGGGGCCGAAATATCTTAGCGATCTTCAAGACATTGCAGGCGGTCTCGCCATCCAGGCATCCCTTGAATAATTAAGCTTTTAAATTAAGTTCTTGAACACTGAACTTCATCAGTTCATCCATGTAAACCATGGTTCCCGGTTTGGTTTTAAACCAGACATTTTCATCATTTAAAGGCTCAGAGGAAACAATCAAATGGTTCACTCGACCATTAGTAATCTTGTTTTCACACGAGTATTCATAATGTTCACAAGTGGAACTTTCGGGGCATTTATTTTTATGAGTGGTGTAATACATGGGTTGCCCCCCATTAAACGCAACAAAATACTTTCCATTTGTTAGTATAAAGGTAAGGTAGGTTTCCTTTTGGGGATCACCAGCCTTTGGGCTATAAGGACCAACAATATCGATCAGCTGTTGAAGAGTTTTTTCCATAACTTCTCTAAGAAGAAGATGGCTTTGAATTTTTCCATCAATAAATTTTTCTAACTTAGTGAGGAGGAAGTAGAAAATTACTTCGCTGTCAGTATCACCCAAAAGATATCGCTGATATTTTCGATCAATCCGTTGGATGAGTTGGTCACGGTATTTCTCAAAGTCTTTAATGTTTCCGTTGTGGGCAAAGACCCACTGACCGAACTGAAAAGGGTGACAGTTAAGAATATTATTTAAGCCCTTAGTGGCCTTTCGAACATGGGCCAAAACGGTTTGAGAAGAAACAATTCCTGAGACGCGTTCGAACAGAGAGTCATCAATAGCTGCTTGAGCTGATTTTATAATATGGGGGGTTCCTTCGAGGTAATAGGCAACACCCCAACCATCAGGATTGAACTTACTTTGGTTCATAAGCGCATTATTAGCCCCAACGAGGCTGGAATGAACCTGACTAGAGAAAATAGAACGAAAACCAAACAATCGACACATAACGCATTATTGACTCAGTGAGCCCCAAACTATAGTTTAGACTATTATATCACAAAAAAAAGCCCCGCACTAAGGCAGAGTAAACAATGGACCAGTATCAGAAAATCAGATTAGACAAGTTAGACGTATGGAAAGAGCACCAAGTTGCTTATCCAGGAAGATTCGAAAAAACTCACAAAAATGCAGAGGCAAAAGAGCTCGCTGATGATACCAAGGACATCAAACTTGCTGGTCGTCTTATGGCCCTTCGGGTGATGGGAAAGTTTTCTTTCGCCCAGATTCAAGATTACTCTGGAAAAATTCAAATCGCTTTTCAACAAGATGAAGTTGGAAAGGATGATTATAAACTTTATACCAAAAAATTCGATATTGGTGATCACATTGGTGTTGAAGGTTATATGTTCACCACTCAAAAAGGTGAGAAAACTTTAAAGGTCACTAAGGCAATGCTGCTTTCAAAAGGGATTCGTCCGCTTCCTGAAAAGTTTCATGGTCTTCAAGATCCAGAACTCAAAGCTCGTTACCGATTTCTTGATTTAATCATGTCTGAAGAAACACGGGATCGTTTTAAAACACGAATTGCGATCTTGAAATTTATTCGTAACTATCTGGATAGTAATGATTTTGTTGAAGTAGATACTCCTATCCTTCAAGCCATCTCAAGTGGGGCTTCAGCGCGACCGTTTCAAACTCATCATAATGCTCTTGATATCCCTCTTTTTATGAGAATAGCTCCAGAGACTTACTTGAAAAGACTGGTTTCTGGTGGGTTCGAAAAAGTTTATGAACTTGGGAAATGTTTTAGAAACGAAGGGATCGATGCGTCTCACCTTCAAGAGTTTACAATGCTTGAGTGGTACGCAGCGTATTGGGACTTTAAAGATAATATGAGCTTTGTTCAAAAGATGATCCAAGAAATGGTAAAGACTGTGAATAACGGATCTCTTGAAGTTGAGTATCAAGGGCAAAAGTTAGACTTCTCAGGAGAGTGGGAAGTTAAGAGCTATAGAGATCTCGTTCTTGAGAATACAGGAATTGATCTCGATAAAATGGAAACAGTTGATCAGATGAAAGCAGAGATCAAGGCGAAAGGTCTTGAGTTGCAATTAGATAAGTATATCGGATTAGGTGGATTGATCGATGGTCTATATAAGAAATTCTGTCGCCCTCAATTGATTCAGCCAATGTTTTTAACGATGCACCATCATGAACTGGTTCCACTTGCACGAAAAAATGATGATAATCCAGCTCAATTAGATATGTTCCAAGTTGTTGTTAATGGCTGGGAAGTTGTTAAAGCTTATTCAGAGTTAGTGGACCCGCTTGAGCAAAAGAAGCGTTTTGAAGAACAGGCTGAACTTGCAAAGAAAGGTGATGATGAGGCCGTAAGAATGGAAGAAGACTTTATTCTCGCAATGGAATATGGAATGCCTCCTATGTCAGGACTAGGCCTTGGAGTCGAGCGAATGATTGCTCTTCTCACTGATAGCCCAAATATTAGAGATGTGATTTTCTTTCCATCGGTACGACCACCGAAAGCTAGTGAATTGGAAGAGTAATGTCTTATTCAGCAAATGATATCGAGCCAAAGTGGCAGAAGTTTTGGGCAGAAAACAAAACCTTTGAAGCGAACGTCGATAAGAGTAAGCCGAAGTATTATGTTTTAGACATGTTCCCTTACCCCTCAGGGGCCGGGCTTCATGT
>JAUHYH010000054.1 GCA_030426585.1 Bacteriovoracia bacterium | reverse complement strand
GATCAAAGTTATTATTAATGACTTCTTCAATGACTTTAGAAACATTGGGGGTGAGTTCAGAGGGTTTTAAAACAGCACAGTTCCCTCCGGCGATGGCCCCAATCAGAGGATCCAAGCAAAGAAGATAAGGATAGTTCCAAGGAGCAATAATCAATATTGAACCGTAAGGAGAGGGATAGATATAATTTGAGCTGGGGAAATTTGCGAGAGTGTCACAAACCCTCCTTGGCTTCATCCAAGACCAAAGTTTCTTTTGAGCTTTTCTTAATTCTTTATAAACAATCCCGATTTCACTTCCATAGGCTTGCGACCCACTTTTTCCAAGGTCTTTTTGCATAGCTTCGAGAAATTTGGGTTCATTTTCTTTAAGGAGGTTATAGAGTTTTTTTAAATTCTCTTTTCTTACTTGATAAGGGTAAGCCTTTTGACTGAAAAAATATTCTCTTTGTTTTTCAGCTGCATTTTGGATTTCCATTTTTTTCCTTAGTTATCGTAAAGGTTATCAAGAAGTTCAATAGCAACATCTTGAAGAGCGCCTTTCGCTTCTAGACTACCAACCATTCCATAGATACCAGCCGTCTTGGTTGCTCCTGGAGAATTTTCATTTCCAACTTCAGCGACTTGTTCTCCAGCCAGTTTTTTTATTAAGCCCTTAGGCATTACACGAATCATGGTGTTCATAAAACTCGCTTTAAACTTTGAACCTGGTTTATATTCAAGTTTAGCCTTTTCATGAGATTCTTTTAGGTCATTAATAAAATCATCAATCACATTTTCATGGGCCTTCATCACTGTCATATGGAGACTTGGAGGGAAGGTATTTTTATCCATAACCCAGCCCTTTTCATTCATGTAATCAGCGAGGACATAGATATCACAATCTTTTGCGCTAAAAGCGATACAACTCGAATTGGGTTCACCTAGGATAAAAAGTCCTTCTATTTCTTTAATTTTCTCAAGAAGTTTATTTCGAGTATCATAAATCACCTGGAAAATATTTTTATAACCTTCGACACCTAAGTAATTCATCACGGCCCAAGCGGAAGCGATAGATCCTCCTCCACGGGTACCAAGAGCAGTAGGAGAAATATAAATTCCCCCCGTCCAGCCAGTCGTACAATAGAACTGAAATTTTCGAAGCTCTCGGCTGTTGTAAAGAATAACAGAAGCGCCTTTTGCTGTATAAGCGTACTTGTGAAGATCAACTGAAAGTGATGTGACTCCTGGAACATTAAGATCAAACGGCGGAACCTCGAGACCCATTTGTTTCCAAAAACCGAGAACAACTCCACCGATGCAAGAATCAGAGTGGCAGAGAATTTTATGTTCAAGCGCCAGAGCTCCAATTTCTTCAATGGGATCAATAACACCTTGGGGGTATTGAGGTGAAGAGCCAACCAGCATGATTGTATTTTTTGTAATGGCCTTTCTCATGGCTTCAACATCAGCTTTATAAGTTTTTGGATCAACAGGAGTGATAACAAGTTTAATTCCAAAGTAGTGACAAGCTTTGTTGAAGGCTGGGTGAACACTAGAGGCGACAACGAGTTCAGGTTTTTTGATCTTTGGTTTATTTTTCCTGGCCCATTCCCGTGCGGTCTTAACGGCCATGAGAATGCTTTCAGTTACTCCCGAAGTCATAGACCCTGAACACTGTTCATTCCCAAGGAGTGATTTCATCATTCCTACAACTTCATTTTCCATTGTTTTGAGAGAAGGAAAGGCCGTTGGGTTTAAGGCATTCGTAGAGATAAACATATTATGAGATTCTTTGAGGACTTCATAAACATCAGGGTCAGCTCCGTAGACGAGCGAGAAGGCTCGCGCGTTTTCCCACTTCACGTCTTTTTCTTTCATCTTTTTGAGCTTTCCTAGAATTTCTTCTTTGGTGGATTTTTTTTGTGGGAATGTGAGTTCCATTCAGAGGTCCTTTTTGTGAGGTAAATCAGTAAGAACATAATATGAGAACTTATGCGCCCTCGCAAAAGAACGAAGGTTTGTCAGGCTTTATGCAGTGTCTAAAGGGGGAGTAAGAGGGTCAGTTAAGAAAACCTTGGAGATGATTTACTGACCCTCGCATAATTAAGTGCAAGAGGCTGAGAGAAGCTCAAGAATTCTTTGCCAAAGAAGCCGGTGATGTTGGTAGAGAGTTGCAAGCAGGATGGGATGTTACCGGTCGTTTTCCTCACCGTAGAATTAGAAAAAACGTCCAGAGAAATAATCGTTGAGACGGCAAAAAACGTTAAAAGCATTTCCATTAAAATCATCTCCAATGGTTAATCTTGAATCTAGTTTACTAGGGTTCGGGAATAAGCCAATGAAGGGACGGTCAGTTGATTGTCAGAAGTTTGTTAAGTGCCAACGGGTTTAATTTAGTAAAACCTTGCCAAAAAAGAAGGGCATTTTTAAGGTCAGCTAAAAGTTAGCTATTTTGGGTTTTAAGCCAATCTTCGCGGGTGAGTTCCCAGTTATTAAAAAGTTTTTGGTAAGTATCTAAGTCTTTTTCTTCTGGAGCTTTAAGGATAAGTCGTTCGGTTTCTAACTGAGGGATCATATAAGTTTAAATATCATAAGCCCGATAAACGTTCCAATCGCAATCCCTAGGCTTCCTACCGCAATTCCAGGGGCCATGAGATCTTCGCGTTTCATATTTTTAGAAATGATAACGACAAAAGGAGGACCAAAGATCGCAGCGATATGAGCGATGAAAGATTGATCCATCGGAAGCTTTGTAAACTTCGCAATCGGAAAAAACAAGAGCGCATGAAGGGCCAAAACTGATAAGAAAAAATAAACCACGATGAGGGATTCAGAGCTAAATTGATTAAGGTCAATCTGGAGTCCGACCGCCAAGCAAAAAAGCATTAAAAAATATTCTCCAAGATTTTCACCTTTTCGTTTTTCTTTGAAACCAGCTTTTTGTGAACCAATGACTCCAAAAATCGTGAGACCACAAATAATAAAGGTCGCTTCAAGCTTTTTAAATAGCAGAAAAGAGCCCCCCACAACAACAGCATTAATGAGTGCAGTATAAAGAAAAAATTTTGGAGCTTGTTTGTTGATTAAACTGTATTCAGCTTGTTGGTTGGTATTTGTTCCGCTTTGTTTCCAAAGGGAACAAAGTTTTAGTGAAATTAAAAAATAGATTGTTCCAGAGAGGAAATCACTCGCTGCAATCGTGAGAAAAATATTTTTATCGATATCGAGAGCTAAGTAGAGAGAGCTAAGGTTAACTGTTCCTCCTGAAAAAAGAGCGGTAACCGCAGCGGCAACAGTAGGAAGGTCTTGGAGCTTTCCTTCAAACAAAGCTGCTGCAATGAATACCGAAATAATCACGGTAATAACGGCGAGAATAAAGGCTACCACCATCTTTGGAGTCACCCTCCAAAGTTGCCCCAGGTCAGTGCTTAAGAGAAGAAGCGGAATTGAGAGGACTAGCGTTCCTTCCGTAATCGTTTGGATCAGCTCTTTTCCAATAAAGGGAGAGAAATAGAAGCTCATAAGAACTCCTGAGAGGTAGCAAAGAGCAACACTTCCAAAGAGTCCGATAAATTTATTGGTGTTTTCTTTTTTTAAGAATAGATAGGGAAGGAAAAATGTAAGGGCGAGGCCAATTATTCGTTCCAAGATTCTTGAACCTGGACGGTGTCTTGTAAGAGACTTGCGATATTTTTGGTGTCTCTCATTTGAGCAAGCGGAGCGATATCCTTGCCTTCAGTGATAACATTCACACTTAGCTGAGGAAGTTTGAGATGAAGCCTAATAATATCAACTCGCTCAAGCAGCTCATTTGGAGAGCGAACAGCGATAGTCGTAAGAGTGTTTGCGAGGTCTTTATAAAGAAAAGATCTCACGGCATCCTGGGACTGCATTTGGTCTAATTGCCCAAGGTATTCAGAGCGAAGATAATTGATTTTGACGACCATTGTGTTGCCGTCGCAATCCAAGTCCCAATAATCCTTTTTATACTTCTGAAGAGTCGCAAGAGCGCCAGAACATGAGGTAGTACGATATCTGGACTTACCAAAGAAACCTTGCTCTCTGAGCTGGAAGACGAAGATCGCCATCATAATGATCCCTAGCGTGAGCAAAGGGTTTTTAAACGCACCTTTCATGAACATAACCTTTATTCTACGGGTTTTGGTTGGGAATTAAAGTTTTTTAGACAAATAGCCGATAGGTTTAGTCAGGTACAGAAAGGAGTTTTCCAGCTATGAACCGCTCTGATTTGTTGAATGATAAAGCTTTCTGGAGTGTCTTAGAAACGCTGCTCTCAAAGGATAAGTCTTATACCTTTGGTGAGCTTGAAAAGGACCTCGAAATTGGTCACGATGAAGTGATGGCCCTCTGTTCATTTTTAAAGAATATTGGAGTGGAGGTCAGTATCAATGACGAGAAAGTTCGAGTCAAAGGACTTTCTAAGTTTCAATGGTCTTTAAGCTTAATGGACTGGATCGCCTTTCAAGCCCATTTTCCCTTTTTGCTAGAGCATAGCTCAGCCCCTTATCATAAATTTTTAAAACGATTCTTAGCAAGCCAAGAAATAAAATTAGCTTCGCATGATTTCTTTGAAGCTTTTGCAACTTTAGAGAAATCCTTTCAAGATCGATCCAATCAATCCGTTAAGATTTTAGAAAAGGCCATATTAGAAAAATCCGCTTTAAGACTGAAGCTTATGGGAAGGAATAGGAATATTTATTGTTTCCCCTATAGACTTTCTTATCTGGATAATGAACTTAATCTTGTTACAGAGGATGGGTTAGATAAAACTCTACTTACAATTCCCATTAACAAAATTTCAGATGTTAAAGTGGCCGACGAACCTGTTAAGCCTAATCATGGAGTTGCTGAGGTGACGAGTTTTATCTCGAGTCTCAGGCAGTTTTCAGATACGGAACAGCACTTGGTACTTAAAATATTTCAACCTAATGAGTCGATTAATCTCAACCCTGAGTTTCATTTCTTTAGAAATGCGAGTTTACTGCGATCTTCGAGAGGGGATTATATTTGGTCAGCTTATGTAGAGCCGGGTGATAAACTCTATGGGTGGCTTGAAGACCTTTGGAAGAACTGCCAGTTTGATATCTTAGCGCCCCTGTCCTTAGCTGAAGACTTTGATGAGTACCTCTATAATAAAATGAAGTTTTCTAAGGTCTCCTAGACGCTTGGCACTCAATTCCTATCTGTGATATCTACCCTTCATGACGGATAAAACTGTAACACTTGGCGACATTGAATTCCCCGAACGGAAGGTATGGGTAAAAACCTATGGCTGCCAAATGAACTATCATGATAGTGAGCGGTTGTTCAGTCATCTTAAGAAACTAAACTTTGAAAAAACTGAAGAACAGGAAGACGCTGACCTTCTGATCTTTAACACCTGTGCTGTTAGAGATTTGGCGAATCAAAAATTCTATTCACACTTAGGGGAAACGAAGCACCTTAAGAAAAAAGAGAAGAAGCCCAAAGTTGCTGTCTGTGGTTGCATTGCTCAGACTGATGGCAAGGAACTAATTAAAAAATACCCTCAGTTAGATTTTGCTTTTGGAACTGATGTTATTGATAGCATTAATGATTTTGTTTACAGAAGTTATGCGGGTGATAATAAGTTCCACGTAAACACTTGGGATCGAAGCTCTGATTACTCCATCGAAACTCAAATTACACACGGAACCCCTCAGGCTTTCGTCAATATTATCAAAGGTTGCGACAAGTTTTGCTCTTATTGTATTGTTCCTTTTACTCGAGGAAGAGAGAAGTCTCGCCGACTAAAAGAAGTGGTTGATGACGTCCGAAAACTCGTTGAGCATCAAGGTGTTCAAGAAGTAACTTTACTTGGTCAAAACGTAAACTCTTATGGAAAAGAAAACGACGAATCGCTCGCTATGCTGATTCAGGCGCTTGATGAAGTGAATGGGCTTGAGCTGATTCGCTATACAACAAGTCACCCTTATGATGTGAGTGATGAGTTGATTGCGGTTCATGGTTCTGCGAAGAAGCTTTCTCCACATTTGCATTTGCCGGTTCAATCGGGATCAAATTCAGTGCTTCAAAGAATGCTTCGACAGTATACAGCTGAGCACTACTTGGGGCTCTTAGAAAAGCTTCGTAAAGCAAAGCCCGATATCGTTATTTCTTCTGATATCATTGCAGGATTTCCAAATGAAACCGAAGAAGAGCATAGAGATACAATTAAACTTCTCGATGCTGCTCAATTTGATTTTATTTATTCTTATGCATTTTCTGTTCGGAAGGGAACTAAAGCGGCAAGGATGGAAGACATTCTAACAAGAGATATCCGTGGGCGACGCTTGAGAGAAATTCAGGCCCATCAGCTAAAAATTCAAGAAAAGATCCGAAAAGAAATGGTTGGGAAAACCTATCGAGTTCTTATTGAGGGAAAAAACACCATGAAAGGTGTTGAAAAGTGGAAGGGTCGTACTGATTGCTCTAGAATTGTTCATGTTGATAGCACTGAAGAAAACTTAAAGTGGAAATGGAGACACGTTGAAATTACTGAAGCCACCGCTCTCTCTTGCCAGGGTAAATTCGTTACTGTTCAGTAGCTTTCTTTTTCTCTCCTTATCATGCGCGAAATTAACTTATGTAACACAGCAGGGTTGGGGGCAATTTAAAATTCAATGGCAAGGTCGTGATTATCAAGAAGTGTTAGAAGACCCGAAAGTCTCAGAAGCTGTTAAAGAGAAAATCAGGAAGATTCAAACTTATAAAGATTATTTCTACAAGTACTTTGAGAAAAATCCGACTTCAATTTATTCAGAGGTCACTTTCTTAGATAGAGAAGCCGTCACCCATCTCGTAATTGCCTCAATCTATAACAAGATAGAACCGAAAAAAGAATGGTTTCCTTTTGTCGGAGAGTTTCCTTATCTCGGTTTTTTTGATGAAGAGTCAGCTCTTGATCATGCAAAAGACTTAGAAGAGGAAGATTATTACACTTACGTTAGACCTGTTTATGCTTATTCGAGCTTAGGGAATTTTGAAGATAAAATTCTTTCATCTTTCTTTATTTATGAAGATGAGGAACTCGCGGAACTTATTTTTCATGAACTCTTTCATACCGTTTTCTTTATTAAAGATAACGTTGAATTAAATGAAAACCTTGCGAACTACTTCGGAAAGCAGATGATGTATGAATACTTCAAAGTGAGTTCAGAAAAACAGAGTGAAAATTTAAAGCAATTTCAAAAAAATGAAGAGCTTAGGATTGTTTTAGTAAAACTTGTTCAAGAATATAAAAATGAGTTAGAAGCGAAGTCTCCAAAAAACAAAAAAGAATCTGATGCACTTTTAGCAGACTTCATAGAAAAATCATTTAAACCGAGAGTTCAAAAAGCTTGTAAAGAAATACGGTTTAAAAACTGCTACCCTTTATCCAGTGAATGGAACAATGCTCGGTTTGCAGCCTATATGACTTATGAAAAGAAAGCGAATTTTATTGAATCTCTTCAGAAAAAGAATAAGTTTAATTTAAAACAGCTTTTCAACTATCTCGTGAAAAAGTATAAAGAACATGAAAAAAGAGATATTAAGACTAAGTTTGAAGCTTGGATTGAAACACAATGAAGCATTTCTTTTACATTGATCCGATTGAAAAATTAAATACTAAAAAGGACTCGTCTCTTTTTATGGCCTTAACCCTTCAAGATGAAGGTGAAGAGGTTTATGTTCTTTTTGATAAAGACTTTTATGTAACAAACTTTCAAGAGTCTATTGCCTTTGAGGCCTACGAGTTTACGGGAAAAATCGATGAAGATTTTTATATTTCTAAATTTAAAATAAAAAATAAAAAAATTGTGACTTGTGAGAAGGGAGACTTTATCCATTTTAGGCTAGACCCTCCAGTCACTGAGTCTTATCTTAAATCAGCCTGGCTTCTGCGATTTCTTGAAGTTTATAAAGGTGTTAATATTCTGAATTCACCAGAGGGAATTCTGCTTCATAACGAGAAACTTTTAGCTTATGAGGATGATTTTGCCTTGGACTCTTGTATCGGTTCAAGTATTTCTGCCTTTGAAGAGTTTTCAAAAAAGCTCACAGAGGACGGTTATAAAGAAGCGATCTTTAAACCCCTGAATTCTTTTTCAGGCTTTGGAATCAAAAAGATTTCATTAGGGAATAGTTTTAGTTCTGAGCTTTTGAGTTTCTATAAGCCAGAGTTAGGCTCAATGGTAATGCAGCCTTTTCTTCCCGAAGTTCAAACGAAAGGAGAGGTCAGAACAATCTTTTGGATTGGTGAAGAGATTGGAACTATCCGTAAATTTCCGCCTGAAGGAAGTTATTTGAGTAATATCGCTCAAGGGGCTAAATTTCATGTTGAACCCTTAGCTCCTCATCTTAGAAAAAAATGTGAAGAGATTTGCTGGAAATTAAAAGAGCAGGGAGTTTTACTTGTCGCTTTTGATATTTTGGCAGAAAAAATTTCAGAGGTGAATATCACTTGCCCGGGACTACTTGTAGAAGTGTCTCATGCGATGAAAGAAAACCTTGTTAAGAAAATGATCCCCAACCTTCAAGGTTAGTAATCAGTTCTGCTGCTTCCTTTAAAGAAATGAGTTCTATTTGTTGCCACTTGAACTGTAATTCTCCAACAATCAGCAGGTCTAACATCGTATGCTGGGTTATAAAGATCTGGATCAGCGCAATTACCAACTTTTTGACAATACTTATGTTGCGCATCTGAACGAGCAGTTTTGATCTCAAATAGTGTAACGGCCGTATACCCGGCAGGAATATTTCCGACCGTAAGTGGTGGAACTTTGATTACATTTGAACAGCTGTTAGTGCTCACAAGTTCAGTCGTTGTTAGATAAATCCCACCTTCACCAGTGAGGGGAACAACATTAAGAACTTCCATTGAAGGACCAAACTGAACAGCAAATGAGTGACGGTAAACATTGAATTGAAGTTTAGAGTAATGCTCCATCCAAGCCGCGTTAGTTACTCTTCCGGGACAAAATTCTTCTCCTGCAGGTGGCTTCACACTTTCAAGAGTTTTAAATCGAATATAGTAAGGACCATCATTACTAAGAACCTGCACCGCTTGTTCAACATCTGGAAAGTTATCAACAGGACTATTTCCTACAATCCATCCTTCGGTACCTGCGAGGTTAACTTCATATTGAAAGAGAGCAACTGGACTTGGAGCTGCTGGATTATTAACTTGATCGTTATAACCATCAGAGGCGGTTCCCGTACAACTTGCCGCACCTCCTGTACCAGTACTTCCTGTTGAGGGAAATGTCGTTCCAGTTGTTTGGTTACCGGATAATGATGTACCAACCGTATTTCCTGAATCACAAGAAACAAACATAATTAGTATCAGTGATGATAAAACTGATTTGATCTTCATGGCACTCTCTCTCCTTAAGTCCCTTGATAAAAGTCTTTAAAATTATATCTTAAAAAGACTCTGGTTAAAGTTTATAAAATTCGTCGTTCATACTCAACAAAGAGCAAATATAGCCGAGAAGTGTTTTGCTCAAGTTTTATTTTTTTTAATTGTCCAGTACACTGGAGTTGATGGAATCGAGCACACTGGTAAAAAACTCAGGTAATTTGGAAAAACAGTCGTTACTAACGACTTCAAGGCTAGCGACAGACTTGCTTCAATTTGCTCGTTTCATATGTCATGAGGAAAGCAGCTCTTGTCTTCTTGTCGAACGAGCCCTGGGTCTTTTCTTCTTTAAAAATAAATCACGTTTTAATACCGAAATTAAACTTAGTGATTTCAATCCCAATCAATATATTTTTAAAAGAAACGATTTTTTCTTTTTGATTCAAAAAATTACTTTCTTTTTTAAAAGAGACTTCCTTTTTCGGTTAAAAGTGACTCCGCAAAGCCCATTTGAAAAACTCAATTGGAGAGAGAAGGTTGTGCTTGTTTTAACTTATAAATACAAGTTATCAGCGAACGATATTAGTTATTTATTAGATCTGACGAAGGCTCAGTATATAGAAACCCTATATGCCGCTAAAATAACATTAGGGATTGATTTTGAAGAGGATAGCAAAAAGGAAACTCAGTTATCTTTTAATCAAAATGATAATAATTTTTTCTATCAAAAGAATCTTGAAATTTACTCAACACTGAGCTTGGGTTCTACTGAAGCTCAAGCAAAAGCGATTAATCAATCAATTCCTCGTTATGGAATTAGCATCGATGACCACAAGAGAATTAATCAATTGATTTTAAAATCTTTGAAAGAAATCAATAGTAAATAGGGTTGAGTCTTAAATCGTAATTGACATGAAATTGTTTTTTATCATCAAGCAAAACATCCGGTGGGTTAGGGATTGTTTCAATTCTTTTTACTGCTTCTAAGAAAAAATCAGAATGATCTTTATGTCTAGCTGAAAGCAATGTTCGGATTCGAATAATATTCCCATTTAGATCATAGGTGGCCCTTAGAGTGACCCTATCTCGGTCTCTGTTAATCGGAACCTGAAAACGAGGGTTAATCCGTTGCTCTTCCATGTATTTATCGACCAAGGTTGAAACATATTGCCCTTGCAGTCGGAGGTAGAACGAATAAAGAACTCGCTGGAGCTCATTGAGCTCCTCTTCGGGTACACCTTTGGGAATCTCTAGAGAGAAGGTTGAGTTTGATTGGGCCAGACTTGTATTCTGAAGTGCTAATGGGAGCTGCTTTCGAAAACTCTGATTCTCCTGAAACTTTAAAGTACGGACCTTTCTTAGCTTGGGTTTGGGCTTTCCATCGGCATCTTGGGGTTTTTTGCCACGTTTCGCATCGCTTTGCGCAAAAACTTTGTTCTCAGATTTCGACTCCTCTTCACCAACGAACTTGAATTCAATTATAAGCTTCTGGTTCGCGGCGGACTCTGCATCATTTTCACGGTCAAATTGGAATATTTGAGAACTGAAAAAAAGCAGGATAATATGGATTGAGAGCGTTGCAAGCAACGAAATAAGGAGGTTTCTGTGTGACCTGGCAGCGTTTATCATACTCACTGAGAAAGTACACCAAGGGATGGCAAAGATCCATTTTAGTGAGTTAGTTGTCAGGAAAATAACAAACACCCAGAAATTTTTACAGGATTAAACAGGAAGTTTTATGAAGTTTAAAAAATTCTTATTCAGTCATACTCAACAAACGATGATGATTGTTTGCCTTTTAACCTCGGCAGTATTGATGACTGCAGGAGGGATATCTTACCAGACTAAAGAAGCAGCTATTCAATCTCTTGAAAGTCTTCGTAATGGCTTGGGGATTTGTTCGACTCGTGTTGGTCAGTCGCATTATGCTTTACTAAGTGGTGCAGACTCAGCAAAAGCAATGACTTCAAATTATTTTAGCTCAACAGATGAATGTTTCTTTCAACTTGATAGAAAAATTGATGAGCTTGGACTGGTTGGTTTTAAAAGCTTTTCGAATGATATTTACGATGAGTTTATCAATTACAAAAATATGGCTAAAAACTTTAGCCTTGGTTCTGTGCCTCTATCAAGAATCACTCAATCTTTTAATCGGATTGATCAGCTTCGATTTGAAATCTCGGGGAAGTTTGCGAGTGAGATTCGAAGTGGCAAGGGAACTCTTCGAGGTTTTCGGTATTTAATTATTTTTGCAATTGCCTTACTAGGAACTTCATTAACGTTTTATATGATCGCATGGTCTTCACGCAGAAAAAATCTTCAAGAAATTGAAACAACAGCTTATTCTTTCAATGGAGATTACAAAGATAAGATTACAGAGGTTGAAAGACTGATAGAACAGGTCCTTGACCAGTTAAAGGTTCCGGCAGTAAAGAATCTCTTCCTTGAGTACAATACTTTTATGCTTGAACGGGCTTATCCAAATCAAAAAACAATTGAGTTTAGTCAAAAAGATTACCAACAAAAATCTGCGGATCAAACCAATCTTGATGATGTTGAAATTGACGAAGATTATATTAATTCAGTTTTTGAAAAGACAAATAAACAATCAAATGTCATCGAGCTTTCTC
Source organism: Bacteriovoracia bacterium (assembly GCA_030426585.1). Lineage (GTDB taxonomy): Bacteria > Bdellovibrionota > Bacteriovoracia > Bacteriovoracales > Bacteriovoracaceae > JAUHYH01. Next base: position 2,311 of record JAUHYH010000054.1, on the reverse strand, counting down.
CTGAAGATCTTGAATTGACTGAAGAAGAACTTGAGGATCAATGGGTGAGTTCATCTTCTCTCAATAATGAATCGAGTTATGAATTTACTTTAGCGGATGAATTTGACCAATTAGTGGGTGGAGTTGATGAAGATGATATCAATTCACCACAGTTTGTTGTTTCAAACGAGACAACTGCCAATTCCTCCGAGGATAATTCTGAATTAAAACAAATTTCAGCTAAGGTTAAAGAAGTTTTGGGTGAAACCAACGAAGTTGAAAGTCAAAACTCTTCAGCAGTTAGCTTTAATAATCCCATCGGACAAAAAATTTCCGACATGATCCATACTGAGGCTAACCAAAGTTTAGTCGCTGAAACCGAACAAGAGGAAGTTTCATTTCAAAAAGTTTTAGCTCAAACAACAAAAGCTTATATCGCCAGAAAAGATCAAGCAGCGATTCGATGGGAGTTTGTTTCAAACTTTCACGATTTTGAAGTTTCTGATCAGTCTGAAACTTTAGAGCAAGTTCTTTACAGTGCGATGACTCGTTTTGATAAAGGCTTTAAAGAAGCTGGAGTTTCAATGGCCTCACGATTTATTAAAGTGAGCTCGAATTTAAATTCATCAGGGGTTGAAGTTGAATTTCGTTTGAGAGGCTCGCTGTTCAATACAGCAGAGCTTGAATACTTTAACCATGCGGAACAAAGCGTTAAGAAACTCATCGATAGAAATTTAGTCACTGCGCAAGAGCTTATTTCCTCGATTGGAGGGGCGATTTCTCTAAGAAACGAAATGAGTGAACATAACGTTAAAGAGGGAATCGTTATCCTAAGCCTTCCCCTTGGTGTTCAAGAGCAAGTAGGCAGTGAAAATGGTCCAATACTTCGCCGTATTGTGAAGGGAACCAAGTCTAAGTTACTGAAAAGCTTGAGGCGAGAAACGACAATTTAATTTCTTTCACTTTCTTTCATTTCATCTAATCGCTAATTTTTCGATGACAATACCTGTCTCTTTTTATAAAAAATTGGAACCGAAATCTTTTAAGTTATATAAAATTTATTGGACTCTGGAGGAGTTTTTTTGAAGAGAAGGAGCTTTATAGCTAAGGAATGGTTAAAGGAGAAGAGATCTCCGATTATCGCTCCCTTAGTAAAACAAGAAGTCTCACAAGCTCGATCAGAAGCTTTGCCAGCTTTTTCTCCAAGAGGTTTGCCACTAGGAATTGAATTAGACTTTAAACCTAATCAATATCTCGACCTCGAATGGCTTTCAGAAAATCTTGCTCCAAAAGCTTCTTACCATTTCACCCAAACCCTTTCCTTGTTAGCAAAAGATGTTCAATCTCAGATTTTAAGTTCGAGAGATTTTCCGACAAAAATTAAGAACCATCTCTACGAAGAATTTATCAGTTTTGCGGCGACCAAGAATCTAAATACGCATCTCGACTCACCTGAAATTTTTTGGAGAGAACTAAGTAACGAAGAGTCTCCTTATAGTTCTCATCTATCGCTTTTCATTGAAGAGTTAAGTTTCAAAATCAGTCTCATTTATCTCTTAAAAGTTCGATTCTTAAGAGTTCTTTCGGTTTATCACAAAGACAATTTTCTCCCCAAAGAGCTTCTTTCTTTGCACTCTTTATTCTTAAGATATTTTAAAAGAAACAGCTCGAGAGAGTTTGATGGGTCATTTCTTCATTCTAATCAGTATAGCTGGTATACGCCTAATTTAAGATGTCTTGATTCGATCCAAGATTTTTTTGAAAATTGTGTTGAGCTTAGTTATGTCGATATCGTTTCTTCTTTTGATGGAAATGTTTCTGGGATGAATTTAAAGTCGCACGCGATCTCACACAAAAATACAGGCCTTTTTCTGAACTGTTTATTATTAAACTCTTTTCAGTGGCTTGAGCGTAATAAAGTTAAGTATGACTTTTGTAATTATGATAGCTCGAGCTTAAAGGTCGTAAGCTGTCGTTTTAGCGGTGACTATATTGTTGATCACTCCTGTGCTCACTGGTTAGCACAACATAACAATAGCTATTTTAAGTGGAATGAACTTATTTGCCCTGAGTTTGCGAGTGACGATCGCTATAAGTCCCGTTTTGTTAACTATATTAATGAAATTGAGTACTACACATTCCTTGTGAAGATTTCTTCCTTCTATTCAGAATCTCCATTAGAGTTCATTAGTTTTTGCTCAAAAGAGTTTAATTCAAACCGAAGAGAAGATTATCAAGTACAGAAGAACTTTATTCTTGAAGGTGTCACAGAGCCGGCCCTCAGCTATGATCGACTGGTTGTCAGTCAGATTGGAACTCCAGCGAAGAATGC
>JAUHYH010000053.1 GCA_030426585.1 Bacteriovoracia bacterium | reverse complement strand
AATAGAGCTTATGAGTACCTAGAGTCTAATCCTACAAAGACGGTTCTCGTGACGGCTGTTGAATTGTGTTCACTCACTTACCAGGTTGCTGATAAAGACCCAGCAAATCTTGTGGGATCTTCTCTTTTTGGGGATGGTGCAGCTTCGGTTCTTTTAGTAGGTAAAGAACACCCTCTGGCAGCATCTGCTAAAATTAAGATTGAAGATTATAAGGCTTTTTTCTATCCTAACACTCAATCAACAATGGGATGGAATATAAAAGACACAGGATTCCAACTTCTTTTAGATAATAATGTTTCTGAAATTGTAGAAGAGAACATTCCTAAAAATCTTGCAGCCTTACTTGATACACATGGCATTCATCAAGAGGATATTAAGTTCACAGTCAGTCATCCGGGAGGCCCTAAAGTTCTTCTCTCAATGCAAAAAGCTCTAGAGGCTTCAGACTCTTTCTTTAGTCACAGTTGGGAAAGTCTGTCTGAACACGGGAATATGTCATCGGTTTCTGTTCTTAATGTACTTGAAAGAGAACTCACTCATCCAACTTCAGGAAAAGATGATCATGGGTTAATGTTGGCCATGGGACCTGGATTTAATTCAGAAATTACCCTTATAAAAAGAGTCGCTTAATGACGTTTGCTCTAGTGATTTCGTTCTACATTCTCTATCGGCTTTATGAGCTCAGTGTTGCTAGAAGCAATGAACACTCACTGGGCTTTCCAAAAGAGGTTGGAAGGAAGCAAAGAATGTTGATGGTTATTCTCCACAGCACATGGTTTCTTTCTATGCTGGTTGAGTACTACCAACTAAAACCAAGCGGTCAGAACGCCCCTTTTATTGTGATACCTATTTTACTGTTTTGTATTTGGGTTCGATCTCATTCAATGAAAGAATTAGGCTTATACTGGAACACTAAAATTTTTAAACTCGAAAATCAACCGATCGTTAAAACTGGATTATACAAGTATTTCAAGCATCCTAATTACTTAATTGTTATTTTAGAAATATTTCTTATTCCCTATTTTTTCGAGCTTTACATTACTGCGATAGCTTACAGCCTTCTTAATATGTTTCTTCTTTATTTCAGAATCCAACTTGAATCCGAGGTCCTTTATGAATAATTTGTTAGTTATCGTCTCTATTCTTCTTAGTTTAAAGGTTTACCCCAAAAGTTATCATTTCTCAGACTATGAACAAGCCTCTCAAGCGGTAGAGTTTCTTAAGTTTGAGAGCGAAAGTACAAAGATGGGTTTTATTACGACTGAGTTTGATGGCTATGCGAAAGATTTTGAACTCAATTTCAAAAAAAATAAGAATATTGTCACTGAGCTCTTTCTCGTCCTTAAAGCTGAATCCTTAGATACTGATAATAGCTCTCGCGATGAGAAAATGCACGAATCAATTATTGAATCCAAGAAATACCCTGCCATGACTTTCGCCCTCCTAAAGCCTTTTGAGCTAAAAGAGGGAGAAATTGAGATCGAAGGAAGACTTACCATCCGTAACCAGACGAGAAACAAGAAAATAAATCTTCGAGTAAAGAAAGAAGCTGATAATTCCTATTCTTTAAATGGGACAAGCCACTTCAGCTTAAAGGACTTTCAAGTTCCTGATCCTTCGATTGCAATTGCCAGTGTTCGGGATCAGTTTGATGTGAAGTTTTCGGTGAAGGTTACTGAGTAATATCGATGAGAGATCTATTCTCGGCACCTTCGGCGATGAAAAATTCAATCCTGAATTTTTCTTAAACTCCCAGTCATTGGAGTTTCCAGAATCTTTCATTGCGCGAACCATTCCAATAAAACAGTCCTGTTCTCTAGGAAAAACGAGTGAGTTGGAGGGCGCATACGCTCTGGTATGTAACCGACAACGAATCGATGTTTTGACGACGAAGACAGGACTGTTTTATTGGAATGGCGCGGGATGAGAGATTCGAACTCCCGACCAATTGGTTCGAAGCCAACTACTCTATCCAGCTGAGCTAATCCCGCGCTTATTCTTAGATGAAAAACTAATATATAGAATTCTTGTGAGTCTGAATAGTCTCTATTTCTTTTTAGCGAACCTCATCGAAACCACCACAAAAGTGGCCCCTATACCCATTATTAATAAGCCTTGTATGTCTTGAGCAGACTGTATTTGTGGCAAACTTAGCCCCTCAGACACAGAGTGCCAAGGCCAAATTTTGGGAAGGCTCCCAAGAATAAAGCCAAATAAAATTGAGTAAATTTGAAGCGGATAACGAGCAAAGAGGGACTTTAAGATTCGGCTTCCGAACAATATACCTGTAGCAACACCACTTCCAAAAATTAAGATGGGAATAAAAGCAAGGGTTTTTACGTAACCTAAAACGAGTCCGTATTGGCCTATCAATACAAGAATATAGGACCCACTTATTCCGGGAAGAATCATCGCCATAGAAGCAAGAACTCCTCCAAAAAATAAGAATAAAGGATTTTCTGGAAATTGAATGGAACTGCTTGAAGCAATAAGAAGTCCGAACACGGCTCCTATTGCAATAAAAATGGCCCCTGCAATTTGGTGGCAGCGATATTTAATAATTAAATAAATAACTGAGGTGAAAACAAGACCAAAAAATAAGCTCCAAACATAAAGTGGATAGTTTTCAAGTAACCAAGAGAGAAAATGACTTAAGGAAAAGATAGCAGATATGATTCCGAGACCTAAGGGAACAAAAAATAGCCAATCGATAGTTTGTAAAAAGTCTTTAACTCTAAATTGCAGAAGTGGTTTTAAGCTAACTTGAGCTAATGCATGAATGAAACGCTCATAAATACCAAGTATTAAAGCAACTGTCCCTCCTGATATGCCGGGAATGATATCGGCAGTTCCCATGAGAATACCTTTAAAAAACAAAGCTAAGGGTTTCATTTTGGAGTTTACTCTTCAACTTGAAGGAGTTCGTCGACTTCCTCAATATCATTTTCAGAAAGACCATAAGGATTTTCTTTTTCATTGAGTTGTTCATCGATATATTTTTTTCCAACTTCTTTTTCTATCGCCTCTAACTCATCATCCTCTGCTGATATGTCTTGTTCTAGGCTTTCAAGATCTTTCTCAAGGAGTTTTTTATCCTCTTCATCAAGAATACTTTCAGCTTCATCTGTTTCTTTTTCTAGGCTTTCAGCATCTTGGAGATCTTTTTCGGTCTCATCAATGAACGATTTTTGATTTTCGATTCGATCAAGTTCCTCGAGTTCATCTTCAGAAAGCTTAAGTTTCTCTGCATCTTCTAGAACTTGCTCTCCAAGATCTTCTTCCACTTCAACACTTTGAGTTGCTTCACTTTCAAAGAGCTGAGTTTGTCCTTGATTGGCCTCTGCCTCAGTTAAAGTTAGGGCGTAACTCCCAACAGTTACTGCGTGCGCTCCATTTTCAACCAAAACCGTCGCGAAGTCTTCAGTAAGAGAGATAACAACGAGCTTTGCTTGTAAGTAAACAGGATCTTTATCAATAAACTTTTTAGTTTTTTTATCGATATTACTATAAATTCCAAAAACATCACCAATTCGAACCCCATCCTCTCGACCACGGTCTATGTAAGCAAGATCTCCGGCCATAAGAACTCTTCTCAAGGGGTCAAAGGAATCAATAACTACAGCTTCAATTAATTGGGCATTGTACTTTCTATATATTTTTTCAATTTTAGGTGTATAAACAGTGAGGCGATCTCCTCTATTAATAACACCTGTCACATCAAAGATTTCGACTTCCCACTTTTCTTCACCAATTTCTCTTAGAACTCTCACATGTCCTAGGATCGTGTATTTAAGTCCTGATCGATCAGAGTTGTCATGAGTCGACTCTTCTTTCGCAACTGTATAAACTGAGAAAACATCACCAACGCTAATATCATCTTCTTGATCATTGGAAGCAACAATATAGGCTTTGTCAGTATTGCTCATGAAAATACTATCTTTGATACCATCAGAAATATAACCGAAGTCTTCAATTGTTTTTGGAGTCATGAAGGTATTGATCGAAAACCCTTCTTTATAATTTCTCTTAACAACACTCGCCTTAGAGAACCCTGACTCGTCGTATTCTTTAGAGAGCTCAATAATCGGCTGACGTTTCACGGGAGGAGTGTATTTTTTGTACTCTTCGTTTTCAGGAGCATTACTGGCTTCAACAATTCTCTTCATCGCCTCTGAGGCATATTCGACATGGACCCCTTGAGCTTTTAATCTTTTCTTTTCTGCTAACCAATCAGACTTAAAACCAGTTCCTCCACCTTGTCCTTGAAGTGAAAGCGAAGGAGGGCCATCAGAACCAGTATCAAAAACAAGAACCATACCTGGCTCAATTTCATGAGGGTTTGTAATATAGGGGTTAAGGGCCCAAATTTTTGGATAATAATGACCTGTTCCAAAAAGATTTTTAGAAATTTTAAAGAGCCAATCCCCTTCTCTTACTTCATAAGTCGAAGTGACATTAGAATTTTGCTTAATTTGTTCCCATTTTAGATCTTCAATTTTATAGGAAATTTTATCAGCCAGTGCAAGAAGTTCTCTTTCTTCTACACCTGTATCAAAGGCAGTATTTTCTGAAATTTTAATATCCGTAATCTTTTCTTCTTTAAAATCTTCAAGAGGTTGTTCTTTTTGCTTTTTCCTCTGTCTTTTTACAACCTTTTTCTTAACTTTCTTTTTCTTCTTTTTTTCTTTTACTTTCATATCAGAAGCAAAGTCTTCCTCTATGTTATCAATCTCACTTGCAAGGTCGGACTCAAAGTCCTCTTCTAGATCATCAATATTCGCTTCAATATCTTCTAAATCGAGCTCTTCCTCAAGAGATTCAAGATCATCTTCCATTAGTTCTTCGAATCCTTCTTGAGCATAAGAACTCGTAGAAAAAAGAAATAGGAAGATTAAAAAGTATTTCATATTAATCGTTTAAACCAACCAAGAGTTCATTAAAAACCTGAGAATTCTGTCGATACATTAATGTTTTTTGTTCATCACCAAGCGACTCGGCACATCTCTCGGCATATTTTAAGGCCTTCACTGAAACTATTGATGAGCTATAGTTAGCGACAACCTGTTCAAATAAAGGCAGAGCTTTTGTATATTGTTTTTCATTAAACTTGATAACTCCTGCATAGTACAAGGCCCTCGCCCTTACTTGTATAACAGGAGAACTTGTTAATCCTTTAAAGATAACAGCAGCTTTTAAAAAATCACTTGAACGAAAAGCATTCAATCCCTCTTTGTAAGCGAGAACATCACTTTCAATAGCAGATGGGTTTTGAGGAATATTATTCGTATCAATTTCTATTGGCATCGCTGGCCCTACTTCATTTAAGTCCGCTGTTTCAAATTCGCTGCTTTTTTCATTGGCAGCATTAAGGTCACCAATGATTTCATGAACCCCAGCTTCTCTATCTTTGTAAGGATCATCCTTAGACTCTTGGAACTTTCGGTTGAGATCCTCATATTTTGTTAATAGCTTGTCGTACTCTTCACGAGACACATGTGAGGGTTTTTCTTCGTATTCGCTAGGTTTAGGTTTCCCCAAAAGACTTTCTCGTGTGCGTTTAATCAAACTACAAGAAAAAAAAGAACTAAAAACAATTAGAAAGAAACTGACTCTAAGAAACATGAAGCTTGTCCTCCCTGACAAAATTCAGCATGGATTCTAGAGGAAATCCCTCGATAAACCATTAATTTTATTGTAGAACAATGGTCCATGAAGTCAATGAAATGAAGTACTTGATAAAAACGGTTTAAAAAATGAATGAATTAAAAAAAATCACTGTCCGAGTCCCCAAGGAGCATTCTAGCTTTCTGTATTTCACCCTTGAATCCAATGAAGGTCTTTGCTTTTATTCAACCCTAGAAGGCTCTAAAATAGATCATTTTAGAGACGTCGAGATCAATATTCCTAAAGACTTTGTCGAGGATGTCCAAAAAATTTTGGACAAACTTAGTCAGAAATTTTCTATAGATTATCTTTGATAAAATTCAAAACATCTTCATGATGAGTTTTAGTTTTCACTTTATCCATCACGTGTTTGATCTTCCCATCTTTTCCAATGATAAACGTTGTTCGGTTAATGCCGTCATAGGTTTTTCCCATGAATTTTTTTGGTCCCCAAACCCCATACTTATCAGCGATTTTATGACCATCATCAGAAAGAAGGTCAAAGTTAAGTTTTTCTTTGTCTCGAAACTTTTCAAGCTTCTCGACCGGGTCAGGACTCACCCCGAGAACAACCGTTTTTTTACTCGTGAAAGATTTTTTAGAATCTCGAATACTACAAGCCTGAACGGTACATCCTGGAGTCATGGCCTTGGGATAAAAATAAAGGACAACATTTTTTTCTCCCTTAAAATCTTTTAATGAGATCTTCTCACCTTTTTGATTTTTAAGAGTAAATGCGGGAGCCGCTTTTCCAACTTCAGGTTTTTTCATAATATTCTCCTTTACCAATTATCGCGTTTTTTTCTAAGTTCAATAAAATCTTCTCTATCAACATTTAAGAAGATATTTGTTTTTAACTCGCGGTCAAATGGAAAAACTCTTGTCGAGCTGTTTTCCAATCTTTCCACCTCTTTTTTATAAACTTCTAGGGGCTTATGACTCAAAGAGAATTCTAAGTTTGATAAACCATAGTCATGACCTGTGTAAAAAAGGGCTGAAGGGTTAACCCACGACTTTAAATCTTGAATCGTTTCGTAAAGAACTTCTACTTTCCCACCATTTTTACAGTTCCCGACCCCATTATGAAAGAGGGTATCTCCACCAAAAAAGCCTTTTTGTTCTGCCTTATTTACTAAAGCAAACACAACATGCTCCATGGTATGACCAGGAGACTTTCTCACTTCAAGTTTCCACTCAGGAGTGAGTTCAATATCGTCAGGGTTATGAATATCCCAAAGTTTGGAATTGTACTTTTTTAAAAGTTCTTCATTACCTTTTGTGTGATCAAAATGAAGATGAGTGTTAATGACCATTTCAAGTTTGTATTGATGAGCGTCTAAGAAATTTGCTACTTGCTTTGCATCATAAGGGTCAATCACCCAAGCTTGTCGGGTCGGTTCATTGTAAAGCACATAAACAAAGTTTCTTAAAGCATTGCCTACATTGATCTGTTCGACTTTCATGCGGTAATTCTATAGAATATCGCATAGCTGATCAACCCACACACTTAATAGGGTCATTAATGGAACAATTTTTTACGAATGCTTTTTTTATTCTCCTCATACTCAAGCTCGCAGCAGAAATTTATCTTTCGCAAAGAAATCAAAATTACGTGAAAAGTCATCGGGCTTCTGTTCCGGCACCCTTCGAAGGAAAAATCACTCTCGAGGAACATCAAAAAGCGGCAGACTATACCATAACTAAATCTCGTTTTGGACAAATCACAAATATCATCGGAGTTGTCGTTCTTATTATTTGGCTTCCCTTGGGACTTCTTGAAAATTTAGACATTTGGGTTCAAGGACAGTTTGAAGATCCAATTTATCGAGGACTTGCTCTTTTTGGGCTTTTCTTCCTTATAAATCTTCTCCTTGGTTTACCCGAAAAAATTTATTCAACATTCGTCATTGAAGAGAAGTTTGGCTTTAACAAGATGACTCCCAAGCTCTTGATCACTGATATGGCCAAACAATTATTACTAACCTTACTTATAGGAGCTCCATTCCTTTATATAATGCTTACCATTCTTGAAAAACTGGGAGACTTTTGGTGGTTATATGCTTGGAGTTTTATGATTGGTTTTCAGTTTCTGATGATCTTAATTTACCCTAACTTTATCGCCCCCCTTTTTAATAAGTTCTCACCTCTTGATTCAGATAGTTTAAAAGTTAAAATTGAAGCACTTTTGAATAAAATTGGCTTTGCTCATAACGGAATTTTTGTAATGGATGCTTCAAGAAGGAGTTCTCATGGGAATGCTTATTTTACTGGCTTTGGAAAAACGAAACGAATTGTTTTTTTTGATACTCTTTTAAAAAGCCTTTCTGATGAAGAAGTAGAAGCTGTTTTGGCCCACGAACTGGGGCATTTCAAGCACAAACATATTGTAAAAATGCTTACGATTTCAGTGATTAGTGCGTTGATTGGTTTTTATGTTCTTGGAGTTTGTTATAAGAGCCCTGAGTTTTTTACTGGGCATTTTGTCTCAACTCCCTCTTCGTATATGGCCCTACTACTTTTTAGCTTAGTTTCCCCACTTTATACTTTTTTCCTAACTCCATTTTTCTCAATGTTCTCAAGAAAGCATGAATATGAGGCTGATAGTTTTGCTGCTAAATACTCCAACGCTCAAAAACTGATTAGTGCTCTTGTAAATCTTTATAAGGAAAATGCGAGCACGCTTACACCGGATCCCTTATTCTCAAAGGTGTATCATTCTCATCCACCAGCGATGGATAGGATTCGACACTTAGAGAGTCAACCGACAAGCTAGTTCAAAGGCATTTGTGTAAAAATTCTTGGTAAGGAATAAAGTAGCGATCAATTTCATTGTGAAGCTCATGGCGCCCTCCCTCGATGATCTTTAACTCCATTTTGGGCTCAATCAATTGGGCATAATCCATCAAAGGTCCAGGCTCTACGATTTTATCTTCAGTGCCAACGATGCAATACAACGGACACTTTGGATTCAAAGGTTCTGAAAAAACTTTTCGTCCAGTATAAACCAATTGGAAAAGGAATCTCGAATTTAGTTTTTTTAGCACCAAAGGATCTGCAAGATAGGTTTCTCCGACTGAAATATCATGGGAAAGGTCTTGTTTGTTTAAAAGATCAGTCAGTCCAATACCGTAGGGAAGCTCTGCTAGGTTTTTGATCAAAAAGTCTGGGGTTTTTTGAACAATCTTTCCAAGCAGCCCCCCTGGAGCTACCGGAGGTGATGAAAGAAATACTTTTTGAGGGTAGAAATCTTTGGTCAAAACATTTCCCGCTAACGTTTGATGAGACTGTATATAGTCTGCAACAATCAGCGCTCCCATTGAATGGCCAAACAATGAAAATGTCTTCATCGAAAAATGTTCTTTTAAATAGAGAAGAATTTGATTTAGATCTTTTTTAAAAACACCAAAATCTTTTATATTCCCTTTTTTACCAGCACTTTTCCCATGGGACCTTAGGTCATAACAAAAAATATTATACTTATGCGAAAGTTCATTGAAGATAAAGTCATAACGCCCTGAATGTTCCCCAATCCCATGAGTGACTATTAACCATTCCGGGTGATTTGCTTCTTTATAACGTGAGAAAACTTTAAAGCCAGATGGCAAATCAATGAACTTTTCTAAAACATCCATTAACTTACCCTATTTAAGCGGATTCTTTATATCTTTTGATTCTAATATTGGTTTGATATTTGCCTTGTTTCTTCGCTTCATACATCATTTTATCAGCAATATCCACAATATCTTGGAAAGTTTTTCCATCAGCAGGAAACTCAGCAAAACCAACTGAAAGCTCGATGCTTCTTTCGTTGTCTTCTGAAATTTGAAACTTATCTTGAGCAAGTTTTTTGAGAACTCGATTGACTCTTCTGTCGGCTTCACTAGTATCACTATCTTCACAAAGGAATACAAATTCATCTCCTCCGTAACGATAGATTTTAAACTCATTAAGGTCGTTGTATTTAATTAATTTTTCTGAAAGCTGTTTTAAAAGAGAACTACCAACAATATGCCCATGCCGATCGTTTATAGATTTAAAGTTATCAAGGTCGACAAAAACAAGAGTAAACTTCTTGTTTTCTTTAGTGCAATAATCGATCTGTTCCTTAACATCTTTATAAAGGCAACGATAATTCATCACTTCTGTTAGATCATCTTTATAGATATGAAACTCGAGATGTTTATTCAATACCTTTGTAATAAACTGATCGATCTCAAGCTTTAGATAGTTCTTAACAAAAGCTTCATTGATCTCTCTAATTTCACAATTCAACGTTAGCTTAAAAGTGTTATTCTCAAAAATTCTTTGAATTTCAAGCTTTGATAAATTACTCGCTGTCGCATTTAAAACATCTTCAACTCTCTGCTCACCGGAAGAAATAGAAAAGCTATGGACCTGAAACACATCCTCATACTTATCATTCATCTCCGAAAAGAAGCCCTTCCAGTTTCTCGCGAGAAGCAACTCTACAAAATCATCTTCTTTAAAAATCATAATTTAACTTTTTTTACGGGTTGACCATAGAACGAATCATCTAGCCGTTCAATAGACTCCCCTAAAACCTTTTTCAACTTATATAGCTTTTCTTCTAGTACTGATATTTTTTCAGTTAATTCTTTCTCTCTTTCCTCACTATCTTTTAGGTCAAAATGTAAGAGATCAATTTTTCTTTTAAGTTCAATAATTTTGTTTTCTCGATTTTTAATTTGAGAAGAGACATCTGCCTTCATTAACTGAATTTTCTCTTCTAATTCTTCTTCTCTCGATCTAATTTTTTTAACATCAAGCATATTCTGCTTTAAAAGCTTTTTATTTTCTTCCGTAAGTCTTTCGAGGTTTTCTTTAAAGACTCCTAGCTGTTCTTTATAAAAACGATTTTGACTATGGAGTTTTTCTAATTCTTCTGTATGATGGCGTTTTAAAACTGAAATCTTTATTCGACTTTCATCACTCTCTAAGCTTTTTCTCTTTGAAATAAGACTGGCTGAGCTAGCAACCTCTTCAAGAGAGATAATTTTTTCACGAATAATCCTATTTTCTTCTTCTAAAACTTCATTTCTTGATAACAACTTAAGGTAATCTTCTTCTCTGTGCCTAAGAATTTTTTGAACTTCATCCATATCAACGCCTGATTTTACTGGCGCTTCTACTTCTGGACTACCAAGACTTGGCTCAGGTGTTGGTTCAGGAGATAAATCCTCTCCTTCAAGAAGGCTTGGATTGGCAAATTCCTGGACGAATGGTTTTGATTTTTCTGATTGAGCTTTCTTCTCTTTATTAAGCTCTCCCATTAAATCTTCTGTCTTTAAAATTCTTGATATGTCGTGAGAATCATATTGAGAAGACTTATCTTCTTCTCCATTCCCATCGAGAAGATTCATAAGGTCCTTGCCTTTAGTTTCTTCCTGCGCACTTACGTTATCAACACCAAGGATTCCCCCCTCAATGCCTTCAAGCTCCTTACCTAAATCAATTGCACTTGATTCTAAACTAGGAACTTCATTCGAATTCATTTCTAAAGAAGCTTCATCCTCACTCACCCCATCTAGCTCAAGACCGCCGTCATCTGATGGCATGTCCAACCCAATGGTTTCGTCATCATCTTGTCCGTCTAATTGAAGCCCACCATCTTCATCATCAACTCCAATACTCACACTTGCTGTTTGAGCAGAAGTAAAAGCTTCATACATCGCATCTATTTTTTCCATGACTACTGGTGCTTTAAAAAAGAGGTCGATAACATTTTTATCATGTTGTAATTCTTTGACAGTTACATCGCTGATCATTGCTGAAAGTAACATCACTTTCTTACCGGGAAATTTCTCTCTTAGAGCTTCGAGTTTGAGTTCTCTCCATGTCGGAACCAGTACGATCACCCCACCATCAAATTTTTCACTACAAGCCAGTGATTCAAACTCATCAAACTTGCAGGCAAAAACGCAAAAGCGGTCTTGGACCTTGGGGTATTCCGAAATGAACGAGTCGAGGTTTGATTCGTGCTCTACTAAAAGTAAATGTTTCATAGCGACTAGTCCTTATTTTCGCATCTATCGCTCACAATAATTATAGCGATTCTTGCCTTCCTATCGGTATTTCAGGAAAAATATGCAATTTTTTTTGCCGACTAGAAAAGGGTACTTGATCAACTTGGTGCAACTGGCTAAACTAAATGCTGTGAAGAGAATAAGAGACGGACTTAAGCAGATTTTTACCATACTATTTTGCTCAGGATTGAGCTTCTCTGGCCTAGCCGAAGAGTTCTTTCTTTCTAATATTGTACAAACTGATCAAGTCTATTCAAAAAACATTTTCGTTGTTGAGAAGGGTCGTCACCTTCTTCATTTATTCACTAACGAAAATAATCAACTTAAAAAACTCTATTCTGTTCCTATTGCAAGTGGAAAAATCCCTGGCGACAAAGAATATCAGGGTGACAAAAAAACTCCTGAAGGTATCTACTTTCTTGGTGGTTTTTATAAGTCAGACCAACTCATAAAAATGTATGGCGATTATGGGAAGATTTACGGAATTGGTGCCTTCACCTCTGACTACCCTAATCCCATTGATAAGATGGACGGAAAGACAGGAGATGGTATCTGGCTTCATTCCACTAATGATGTTTCTCGTATTGAAAAAGGGCTCGACTCAAGAGGTTGCGTCGTTGTTAATGATGAAAACCTAAAAAAGCTTTCTGATTATATCGAAATCGATATAGGGACTCCCTATATCGTGACTCAGGAACTTAAATACTGGAATAAAGAGACTTACGAAAAGAATAAGAGTGAGCTTCAAAGCTTTTTTAATAGCTGGGTAACAGCCTGGAGAGGACAAAATATTAATGATTACCTCTCTCACTATGACGAAAAGAGGTTTAAAACAACTCGAGGGGCTCGATTCCCATCATTTAAAGCCCGTAAAAAACGAGTTTTCAAAGCAACAGAATACGCCAAGATTGATATGGACCATGTTTCAATTTTGCATTTTGAAGACTATGTCGTTGTTCGAATGAAACAAAGCTATGAGTCAAACCTAATGAACGATTCTGGTTTCAAAACTTTATACTTAAGAAAGAATAAAAATTACCAATGGAAAATCGTGTGGGAGCAGTTCAATAAACTACCTGCTGAACGAGAACTTGCATTTTCAAAAAGTGGTAAAAGGTATTTTGAATAATGAGCACAAAAAAAGACACGACTATTATTTTCCAAGAAGGCCGAATCTCAAAAATACTCAAAACTAATCGAAAAACACTAAAACAATTCTTCACAACACTTTCTCTGCTTGTTTCGGCACTCATCATTTCAATGATTCTCACTATTATCTTTTACCAAAGCCAAATTGCTAAAGTAAAAAGTAGCCAGTTTTCCAATTTATCAAGCTTAGAAAATTCTAACGCTGAAAAAGCAACAATCATCGAAACTTTAACAAAAGAGAACGTTGCTCTTAGAGAAAAACTTGCTCAGCCAGCTGAAGAGACATCGGCTCTTTCTCTATTTACCCTTCCTAAAGGTTTTAAAGATATTTCAAAACAAAGCCTTATAAACCTTGAAGAAATCAAAACAAGTGCTCTTGATGGTAAAGCAAGCATCAAGTTCAACGTTATGAATGCGAAACAATCAGGGAAAATCTCAGGATATACTTTTGTTTCACTCTATACAGGTTCTGGAATTATTGTAACTCCTAGTTCTAAATCTCTTGAAGCAGGAACTCCAATTGAGTTTTATCAAGGTGAATCTTTTACCGTTTCGAGATTTCGCCCTTTCGAAGCTGATTTCAATATTCCTAGAAACTTAAAACAGGCCATGTTTCGAGTTGTTATTTTCTCTAAAACAGGAGATCTCGTAACAAATAAAACAGTGGGCCCAGTTGATCTGACAGGCATTAGCCAGTAAGATTCATCCCTATGGAACACCAACTCATTGATTACCACTCCATTGGTCCAGGCCTCAGCATTGTAGGTGACCTTAGTATCAAAGGGGAAACCTTGTTATTTGGATCGCTAGAAGGAAATGTTCTAGTACTCGATGATAGCCCCTTTGTTTTAGAAGACACTGGTAAAATCAGGGGGAACTTTGAAGGTGCTGACTTTATCATTCGTGGTGAATTTGAAGGCAATATCTCATCACGTGGAAAGGTAAGTCTTCTTTCCTCGGCAAAAGTAACTGGAAAAATCGAATCTAAATCCCTTGAAGTTGCCCCAGGTGCGCAACTAAGTCTTCGAATAACCTAGAGAAAATTCCCAATCTTTACTTCTTTGAAATCAAAAAGCTTAGATTTTAGAATCTGTCTCTTGAGTTTTTTACTACCTAGGACAAAGACTGTTTGCTTATCCCAATCAAAAATCTTCTGAGAAAGTGCGATGACTTCTTCTCTGGAAAACTTATCAAGGTTTTCAGGGAAATCATAAATTTCATCATATTTTCTTCCCAAGTGGTCAAACATCACAAGAGTTGAGAGAAATGCTGATTGACTCTCGAACTGAAAAAGGTGACTTCCTTTAAGGTATTTCTTTGTCCCTTCTACTCTTTCGGGAGTCAGTTTTCCATCGGTTAAAATTTTAAGGGTATCTCGAATGGTATAAAGGGTTTCTAAAACTGTTTCATTTTTTGTTGACGTCGAAAGGACCGAACGACCGTATA
>JAUHYH010000241.1 GCA_030426585.1 Bacteriovoracia bacterium | reverse complement strand
TCAGCGATGGCCATGACTCCATTCACTGGAGCTGGATAGTTTGGTCCGGCTTGGGCGGCCACAAAACCTTTTGAGCCTTTTAAAACTAATCCGGCTTCCATTTTATTGAGCTTGAGAGGGTTTTTCTTTTGCTCTCTTCTCGCTTTCCAATCAAGCTCACCTGTAATCGCCCGCTCAACCGTTTTACGAGCTGCTGCAGTTAACTCATCTAGAGAATCAACTACTCCATCAACCAGACCAATTCCAAAAGCTTGTTGAACTGAGTATTGTTTTCCACCTGCAACCCATTCAATCGCATTATCAGCTCCGCATAGACGGCTCAGTCTTACTGTTCCTCCCCAACCAGGAATAAGTCCTAGTTTTGTTTCAGGAACACCAAGCTTTGCTTTTTTAAAAGCAATTCTAAAATCAGTCGCAAGACAAGATTCTAACCCTCCCCCAAGAGCAAAACCATTGATGGCGGTACAAGTGGGATAAGGAAGATCTTCGATTCTATTTTGATTAGAGTTATTGTGACCCAACCACTCAATCATTTGTTCATCTGTTTTATCGAAGGCACCGATAAACTCAGTGATATCAGCCCCAAAAATATAATGATCTTTTCCGCTTAGCTGGACAAGACCTTTGATCCCATCCGTTTTCTCAATCGCATCGATCGCTTCTCCAAGTTCTGTCACCGAAGCGACATTAAAAACATTCGCCCCTTTTTCAGCATCGATCTTAAGCTCTGCGATTCCGTCAATGACATCACATTGCCAATACTTTCCTTTGTAGAGCATTGCTCCTCCTATTCAAATTTCATTTTTAATTCTTTTAGCTGCTCTGGCTTCGCCGTGGAAGGTGAACTTGCCATCAAATCCGTTGCTGACGTCGTTTTAGGAAACGCAATCACGTCACGGATATTATCAGTTCTTCCAATCAGCATATTGAGTCGGTCAAAACCAAAGGCAATCCCTCCGTGCGGAGGAGTTCCATACTTTAACGCCTCAACGAAAAAGCCAAACTGATGCTTCACTTCTTCTTCACTCATCCCTAAATATTCAAACATTTGCTTTTGAACTTGCTGATCGTAAATTCTCATCGACCCACCCGCAATCTCATAACCATTACAAACAAGATCGTAAGCTTCAGCTTTGAGGTCTTTTGCAGCCTCAAAGTCTCCTTTTAAGAATTGGGCCACTTCTTCTTTCTTCGGAGAAGTAAAAGGATGGTGACGAGCATAAAGTCGCTTGTCATCTTCATCATATTCAAAAAGAGGAAAATCATTAATCCAAAGGAATTTATAATCATCTCCGATGAGATTTAACTCAGCAGCGATATGGCGTCTTAAAGCATCGGCTGAAGAATGAACGGTATTTTGACTGCTATCTGCGATGAATAACCAAAGACCATCTCCTTGCTGCGGAAGTGCTTTTAAGACCTCAGGAGTAATAAACTTCGAAATCCCTCCCGAAACATTCTCACCTTCTCGTTTAAACCAAGCGACACCTTTTCCCCCATGAGGCTTCACTACTTCAGTGAATCCATCAATCGCTTTTCTCGCGAACTCTCCATCCTCTTTTGAAACGAAGATGGCCTTAATCATCCCTTCCCCAGTTGCAACACTTGAAAAGGTTTTAAAATCTGAATCTTTAAAAGTTTCAGTCACAATCATATGCTTAAGATCAAAACGAACATCGGGTTTATCCGATCCGTAATCTCTCATGGCCTCGTCAAAGCTCATCACAGGAACTTCAAAGTCCCCTTTAAAACCAAAAGTTTCTTTTACGATTTTAGTCGCAAGTTGCTTCATATATTCAGGAGTCGAAAAACTCACTTCAATATCGATTTGGGTAAATTCTGGCTGCCGGTCAGCCCTTAAGTCTTCATCTCGAAAGCACTTACAAATTTGAAAATAACGATCTGTGTTTCCGATCATTAAAAGTTGTTTCAACGTTTGCGGTGATTGAGGAAGCGCATAAACTTTCCCTGGATGCACGCGGCTTGGAACCACATAATCCCGCGCCCCTTCAGGAGTTGTTTTATAGAGAATCGGTGTTTCAACTTCAGTGAATTGTTCACCATAAAGAACATCGCGAACTTTTCTTGCTGTCTCAGAACGAAGCTTAATAAACTTTTGAAGTTTTTCAGAACGAATATCAAGGTAACGATACTTTAATCGAAGGTCCTCAGTAGCTTCCGTTTTACCATGAGGAAGAAAAGGAACGGTTTCAGCTTTAGAAAGAATATTAAGCTCTTCAACTTGAACTTCAATTTCTCCAGTAGCCATATCTTTGTTGATCGCATCTGCTGGTCGCTTTTGAACTTTTCCTTTCACTTGCACAACTGATTCAAGTGAAAGTTCTCTTAAGTCATTTTCATCACCTTTATAATTTTCAAAACCAAGTTGAACAAGGCCATATTTATCTCTCAACGTAATGAAATGAAGACTTCCAAGATTTCTATATTTATTAACCCATCCACTGAGAACAACTTCTGCCCCAGCATCATCAGCTCTCAAAGCACCACAGTGATGAGATTTCAGTAGATTGTTTTTGTTTACTATTGGGGTCATAAATTTTCGCCTTTAAGATCTTTTGAGTATGATAAACTCATTAATTAACTAGGAAGAGTTTATGGTTAAAATGGTACTATTTCAAAGCTTTCTGGCCCTTAGCTTGGTTTGTCTTTCTTGCTCTCAGGTCGGTGCTGAGGAGAAAAAAGGCAATCTTGATAATGATGTCATCCTAAAAACTCCCCGAAGGATTGAAAAACCTGCTAAAAAGAATCTTGTTCTAAAAAAAGCGCAATTTAAATCCAAAAACTCCCACCTCAACGGTCTTA
>JAUHYH010000240.1 GCA_030426585.1 Bacteriovoracia bacterium | reverse complement strand
GATAAAAATATTGTATCGAGTACACTTGAAAGAAGGACAGTTGAATATGACTATCCAAACTGTGTTTGGAACTGTAAAATTGAGAATAAATGGGCCGCAACGAATCCTTGGAATTTGAGGCATATTTAAATATTTCCAAGCAATATAGTTGGATAATTAATAGTCCACAAATTATCATAAATCAAAATAATAATAAATTTTTAAAAGAAAAATTGTCGTTCCCGGCCCTCGTGAATGTTATCTTTTTATAAAAATATAAGGATGGGCCTTGTGGCCTAACAAGATAAACTTTGTGGCCCTAAGCCAATAGGCCGAAAGGGCCACTTTTATAAAATAGGGCCACAAAGATCTTTTAGGATAAAGAATAATTATTTGTTTCGCTTTTTGCTATCTTCTAATCGAATGGATTTCCCAATGAAGGTATAAATTTCACAATTATGGGTAAATCTATCGACAAGGGCCTGAGTTAACTCAATACTTCCAAAAATTTCTGACCATTTTTCAAATGATAAATTAGTTGAAATAGCAATCGATCCTCTTTCATATCTCTTAGAAAATACATCAAATAATAGCCTCGCTCCATTATCTGTAAAAGGTACAAATCCTAGCTCATCTATTATGAGAAGTTGTGGCCTCATCAATCGTTCCATAAATTTTGTTAGTTCATACTTCTTCTTGGCCTCTTCTAGCTGGTTTACAAGATCACAAGCAGTAAACATTTTGACATTCATTCCGGCACGACAAAGATCTCTCCCGATGGCGACAAGCGAATGAGTCTTTCCAAGACCAGGGGTTCCAATAAAGCATAAATTGGCATGGTTTTTAATAAATTCTCCATTAGAATAAACTTTTATTTTTTTAAAAGGAATTTTTGGATTTCTTTTTTCATCAATTTGTTCCCAGTCCCTTGCATAGGGGAATTTTGCGAATGAAAGTCTTCGTTTTAGTGCATTTGATGATCTTCTAAGTTTCTCTGACTCCAACATCCCTTTTAAATATTCAGGAAGTCCAACCGAGGTATAGTCAGTATCATTGTAAAATTCTAAAGCACCATATAACTTTAAATCGGATAAAAGATCCTCTAACATAATGAACCTCCTTTTTTTGAAAGCTCAGCATATGGAGATAAATCAAAATTAATTTTTCCTGAAAGCTTTTCTGGAAGATTTCTTAGTCGATGATGAGACAAACTTTGAGTTAGTTGCAACTGATTAATGAAAGACTCAATGGCCAGACAAGTGATCCCTCCATACGAAAGACCGAGCCGAATCGCAGTCTCAAAATCTGTAGAGCTACAGCTTCTTTTTAATTTTAAAATTCTAATAATCTCTTTATTACCTCTGTTTAGGCCAAACCTTAATCTTAATCGATCTCTTATTTCAAGGAGATAGTCTGGGAAGTTTTGCTGATGAACAACTTTACTAAAGGCAATTGCATTTGGCTTTTTCTCCAATTGATCTAGATAATGATCTAATTCTAAGGAGTCTTCACCATTAATAAAGCATCTCTCGTGAATAGAAATAATTTTATGATCATGATAAATTTTTATATGGATGGGAGTAATATAAACCTTTACTCTCGCACCTAAAAATTTTTCAGGAACGGAATAGAAATGGTTTTGGAACTGTACCCTTTGCAGTGAGTCTACCTTTAGCTCATTCCATACGCCCCACTCGTGAGCTTCTTTCAAAGGAAAAAGGTGCTCTTTTATTTGTTCTTGGTAGTTTTTTAAAGGGATATTTGTACGGTAATGACTCTCAGAACTGATATGCTCTATTGTTTTTTTCTGTAAAAAAATATTTCCCTCTTCAATAGATTTAAAAGAAGGAAGTCCTGCCAGAAATAATCTTCGACAAGTCCCAACAGCATTTTCTACGGCACCTTTTTCATTGCCTTTCCCCTTGTTGCAAAAAATCATTTTTACGTCGTATTGCTCTATCAATTCGCAAGAAAATAGTGTTAATTCTTTGGTCTTAGGGTTTTTTAAAACGGAATCATTATCATAAATACAATTTTCTGGAATACCTCCAAAAAATTTAAATGCCTCTTCATGAAAAGTACCCCAAGATTCCTGAGACTTTTTCTTATAAAATTGGCAGAAGCGAAGAGAGTAACCTGGAACACTTGCAACAAAAAGGTACGCCTCTCCTCGCTCTCCCTTAAGTTCTACTTCAAGAGGTCCATGATCAAACTGAATATATTTTCCAAAGGGAAAGTCGAGCTCTAGGTGAGACGTCGATTTGTTTTTCTGTTGATCAACTATTACTCGCTGCTTTTTTAAAATTTTACGAAAGTACCGCTCACAACCATTAAAAAGATTCTCTTCTACCATCATTCTAAAGAGAGTTCTTGCGGTATAGCGTTGCTTTCTATGAATTTTTAAATCCTTTTCCTCCTTTAAAAGTTCTTGAATTCTGTCCAGAAGCTTAGAATTTTTTTTGGGGGATTTTCGATTTGGCCTTTTTCCCATCTCAAGTAAGTCTTCTGGCCCCTTTTCGATGTAAGACTTAGCAGTGGCCCATGAACAAGAAATTTCCTTGGAAATTTGATGAACATTCTTCTGTTCCTGATGAAAAAGGTTCTTAATTTTTTTGACGTCTGTCATTCTCAACACTCCATACTCCCTCTGTATTATCAAGATTTATACTCTTAATAATAACGCGAGAGCGAAACACCTCAAAAGACAGACCTAGCTAGGCAGTTATTCTCATTTTTACAGTTCCACAACTCTCAAATTTAAAGTTCCACATACAAGTTTTTCTACTTTCTCACCTTGTTCCTCACCCCTGATATCACTTAATCTTCATCCAGAAATGGAGAGAAAAATGAACTTGGTATTTTTAAATAAATTAAACAAGGAAATAGAA
>JAUHYH010000239.1 GCA_030426585.1 Bacteriovoracia bacterium | reverse complement strand
TCTCTATCAACTCAAGAATTTTTTCCTTACTAATAGGACCTAAAAGGTGAAATGAACGTGTTCTAATCATCCACTTGCGTTTCATATTAATTTGCCATCAATCCAATTAAAGCTGCAAGGTCTTCATCTGTGAATCTTAAACCAAGAAAGATTGTTGCACTTCTTGTATCATTCAAGACATCCTCAAAGCTTATTCTAGTATAAATAATATTCCATAATTTTATATCAGTATAAAGTCTCAGGTTTGTCCCGTCGTCATTAGCAAAATCAAACGCTTCTGCAGAAAACCTTAAACCATTTTCATTCCATAAATAATCGATACCGACACCACCAGTACTCTCTATAAGCCCCGCTCTAAATACAAATCGTTGGTAAACTCGAGCTATTTGAAGATCAAATTTAATTGCATCTTCATTCACTTCCTCTCTTGTCTCAGTACTAGGAGATCCTCCACCAGGAGTCGTCGTCGTGCGCTTTGTTTCAGAAACTTCAGGCCCAAAGTCATTTACAACAACACCAAGCCGATAAAACCTTTCTGGAGCGGGGTAAAGATCAACGTTAAATGTTGTACTGGCCCCTCCATCAGTGTTCCCACCAGTATAAAGAGCAAGATCAGCCTCTATGTTATTGATCCGATTCACGAGTTGATTAACATTCTTTAGGGTTGAATTAACTTGTTCAATCGTTTCTTCGTCTCTTAAAAGCTTCCCGACTGTTCCTTTCCCTGCGTGAACATCAGCTACAATGGCCCTGATATCTTCAGAAGCTTTTTTGAGGTTTTGAATAGTCGGCCCTATATCTCTAACTTGATATAAGAGTGAGCCTTCTTGAGAACCATCAAGTTCATATGCAAGACTTGCAGAGACATCTCCAACGTTATCAATGATCTCGTTGATTTTATTTTCATTTCTTTCTGCAATTTTTCTTACTGTTTGCATCGTTTTTTGAAGATCCGCGATGATATCTTTTACAACATTATCTGAGTTTTCATTTTTAAGAGCTTCTTTAATCTTTTGAGTGATTTCTTTTACATCAACCGCTATTTCTGCGGCATCCTCTGTAAGACCTTCAAAGCCCGCACCTTCTATGACTTTAATTTCAGAACCTTCTGGAAGTCTCTCTGGAGCAATCGGCCCCAAGGAAAGGTCGAGATACTTTTCTCCAAGAAATCCAACCGTCTTAACTTTTAACGTAGAGTTTTGAGTAACTCTTAACCTTTTTTGAATTCCAAAAGTAATTTTTGCTTTGTCATCATTGAGTTCAATACTTTTGATATAACCTGCTTCAATACCGGCCACTCGGACAACACTGTTCTCAAAAATTCCAGTAGCATCTTGAATGTTTGCGTAATAATCGTGGTAAGTACCAAAGCCAGTTTTACTACTGGTGATGTTCAGCACAATTAATACAAAACAAGTGCCGGCCACTAATGCGAGCGCCCCGACTTTGACTTCTTTCAAAATCTTTCCTTTTTACAAGTACTTATAGATTAACACACCTCAGTGTGACGTTAAATCTAGGAACTTTCGTATCGTTGGATGTTTGGTTTTCTTGAACTCTTCAGTAGGACAATACTCAAGAATATGACCGCGTTCGAGGAATGCAATATAGTCTGATATTTTTAGAGTGGCTTGAATATCATGAGAAATAATAATCGAGGTTAGTTTCTTGTCACTATTCTTGTCTGATGTTGATTTGATCAAGTCGTTGACCATTTTGGTAGTAATAGGATCAAGCCCAGTTGTCGGCTCATCATAAAGCATAATCTCAGGTTCAAGAGCAAGTGCTCGTGCAAGACCAACCCTTTTTCTCATTCCCCCAGAAAGCTCAGAGGGTAGTTTATAAGTTGATTCTTTAACAAGACCAACGGCCTGGATAAGATGGTCTACTTTATCTTTGATTTCGGCTTCCTTCATTTTTGTAAACTCTTTTAAAGGGAAAGCAATATTTTCAAAAGTCGTCATCGAATCAAAAAGCGCTGCGTACTGAAAGAGCATTCCAAAGTTTTTTCGAAAATCCCTTAATTGCAGATCATCCATGGTGCTAAGATCTTTTTCAAGAACTTCGATTGAGCCTGAAGTAGGACGTAAAAGACCAAG
Source organism: Bacteriovoracia bacterium (assembly GCA_030426585.1). Lineage (GTDB taxonomy): Bacteria > Bdellovibrionota > Bacteriovoracia > Bacteriovoracales > Bacteriovoracaceae > JAUHYH01. The sequence continues at coordinate 777 of JAUHYH010000239.1, read as the reverse complement.
TATATGTTTTAAAAGTGTAGATTTCCCTGCACCAGAATATCCCAAAATGGTCGTGATTTTTCCTTTGGGAATATTCATATCGAGTCCATTGAGAATGGTATCTTCTCCAAAGCTCTTGACTAATTTTTTACATTCAACTGCGTATTCCATCTTAATATAAAATCTTCACAAGGATGCTGGTTAAAAAGAAATCAAGGATAAGGACCGTTACCATCCCCCAAACAACGGCAGAGTTCGTTCCTTTACCGACTCCCTCGGCTCCCCCTTTAACAGCAAAGCCATGATAAGTTCCAATCAGTCCAATCATATAGCCAAATACAGCCGCCTTTATGAGCCCTTCAAAAATATGTTCTATATCCATAAAATCCGGTGTTTTCGCAAAATATTTCACACTTTCAATTCCCAAAAGTTTAACCCCTACGAGGTAAGAACCAATATTACCTACAAAGAGAAAAACTATACAAAGTAAAGGAAGTGTTAGCATTGCTGACCAGATTCGAGGAACGCCAAGATATTGCTGACTACTAATCCCCATAACCTCAAGGGCATCTACTTGTTCTGTGACTTTCATACTTCCAATTTCAGCGGCCATCGCAGCACCACATCTTCCAGCGACAATCAGACCCGTAAAAACAGGAGCGAGCTCTTTTGCCAAACTAAGTGAAACAATGGGACCGACTAAAGAAAAGGCGTTCATAACCGCAAACCCAAGATAAGTTTGATAGGCCATAACAGCACCGGAGAACAAAGAAGTCAGTGCAACAATAAAAAGAGATT
>JAUHYH010000052.1 GCA_030426585.1 Bacteriovoracia bacterium | reverse complement strand
GAAAGTCACAGCAAACTGAACAGAATTTGCATTGGTTGGGTTTGCGACCGGAACCGTTCCTCTATTTATAGAAGTTACACTTGGAATAATAGTATCCACTGTCCAAAACTGATCAGAGGTTCTTGTGTTCGGGCTAATCACATTTAAGAGTGTATCCGTGATAGAGCTATCACCGTCAGCAAGATCAAGTCCGACATTTCCATCAACACCCGTTACATCAACGGTTACAATTCTCGTTGCACCCGTACCAGTAATCCCACTAATAGCAGGGTTCGCTGGCCCAGCCCCTGTATTACTTGTTGTAAAATCACCTGCAACTACAGTTGCAACTGCTTCATCAAACGTTACTAAGAACTCAACACTTGTTGAATTGGTAGGGTTAGAAATAGGGCTAGATCCTCTATTAATAGAAATAACTTGAGGGCCTTGATTATCTACGGACCAAAGTTGATCCGAAGTTCTTGTGTTTGGACTTGCTGTATTTCCAAGAACATCTTGGACTGTCCCATCAAGGTCACTGAAGTCAAGACCAACATCCCCATTAACACCCGTTGTATCAACAGTGACTGTCCAAACAAGTGGACCACCAACTGTACTTGTTACTGTTGGTATACCTGTTCCGGCAATGCTAGGAATAAAATCAGCATTTACAAGCGCAGCAACACCCTCATCAAAAGTAACTACAAACTCAACACTTGTTGCATTAGTCGGGTTTGTTAAAGGAGTTGATCCCCTATTAATAGAAAGAAGCACTGGTCCTGTATTATCAATCGTATAAGTTTGTCCCACGTTATAACTTGCTGGGCTCGTTGCATTTCCAGAAACATCAAGAACTGAATTATCAGCATCATTAAGATCAAGTCTGATCTCCCCATCACCTGTGATGCTCGCCACAGTCACTGTCCAAGAAGTCCCTGAACCTGTTACTGAACTTACTGAACCAGCAGCTGTTCCACTCACAGTTGTTACAACAAAATCAGAGTTGATTAATGTTACTACGTTCTCATCAAACGTGACGTCAAACTCAACACTATTCGCAGCTGTTGGGTTTGCCCCTGGAGTTGCTCCTCTTACAATAGAAGTTATACTTGGAGGGTCTTGATCAATCGTATAATCCTGATCACCGGTATGAGTTGTTAACGCTAGCGAGTTTCCTGCTGCATCTTGAATTGACCCATCACCGTCATTAAGATTAAGCCCAAGATCACCATTTCCGGTAACACTATTTACAGTGACAGTCCAAGTCGCGCCGGCACCTGTTACTGAAGCGACAGTTCCCGTAACGGCACCACTAACAGTGGTTGCTACAAAATCACCCACCGCAACCGGAGCGACAGATCCATCAAAGGTAATATCAAATTCAACTGATGTTACATTCGTTGGAGTGATTCCTGGTGAAGCTCCTCTATTAATAGTTAAAATATTCGGAGGAGTTTGATCTATCGTATAAGTCTGATCACCATTTCTGGTATTAGCAACAATCGCATTACTTAAAGAATCTTGAATTGAATTATCTGCATCATTAAGATCGAGACGGATATCACCATCACCGGCTACTGTATTTACAACAACTGTCCATGATGTTCCTGAACCCGAGACCGAAGCGACTGTTCCGGTTGTAACGCCACTGACTGTAGTAAGAACAAAGTCTGTTGGATCAACGGGAGAAACACCTTCATTAAAATTAACGAGGAACTCTACAGTCGTTGCATTCGTTAAAGCAACACCAGGAGAAGTACCTCTATTTATAGACACAACCATCGGAGGGTCTCTATCAATTGTATAATTCTGATCACCGATGTGAGAATTTACAGAAATCGAATTCCCCAAAGTATCAAGAATTGAATTATTGGCATCATTAAGGTCAAGACGGATATCACCAGAACCAGTAATACCTGAAACAGTTACTGTCCAAGAAGTTCCTGCTCCAGTAACAGCAGATGGAGTTCCCGTCGCTGTTCCACTCACTGTCGTAAGTACGACATCAGTGAGATCCATTGTTTGAATCGCCTCATTAAAAGTGATATCAAATTCAACACTGGCGACAGCAGTAGGGTTCGCCCCTGGCACTACACCTCTATTAATTGTATTAACGAGAGGGCCAGTGTTATCCATTGTATATGTTTCGTCACCTAATTGTGCTGTACTTGCTAGAAAGTTTCCAGAAGGATCTAGAATTGAATTATCAGCATCGTTTAAATCTAAGCGAAGAACACCATCCCCAGTAACACCTGTAACAGTTACTGTCCAAGCTGTTGCAGAACCAGTAACACCTGAAACAGTACCGGCTGCGGTTCCACTAATGGTACTTAAAACAAAATCGCCTGCTACAACTGAAACAACATCTTCATCAAAAGTGACGTCAAACTCAAGTGTTCCATTATTTGTTGGATTGATTCCTGGAACTGCTCCTCTATTTATTGTTAATAGATTCGGCTGAGTTTGATCAATATTATAAGTCTGATTACCATTCTGAGCGGTCACACTTAAGGAATTACCCACAAGATCTGTAATCGAATTATCACCATCAGCCAGATCAAGTCTTATTTCCCCAGTTCCTGCAATACCATTTACTGTTACAGTCCAATTTTGTGCTGAACCTGTTACCGCAGCAACTGTACTAACGACTGCTCCAGAAAGAGTTGTTACGACAAAATCACTAGTCGCAAGCCCGATGACATCTTCATCAAAGTTTAAATCAAATTCAACTGATGTTGCGTTAGTCGGAGTGATTCCAGGAACCGTTCCCCGATTAATCGTCACTAAGCTTGGTTGAGTTAGATCGACTGAGTAGGTCTCATCTCCTGAAGCCGTTATCGAAGTCAGCGAATTCCCAAATCCATCAAGAATTGAGCTATCACCATCATTAAGGTCGAGCCTTAGATCACCGTCACCAGTAATTGTATTAACAGTAACCGTCCAAGTCGTTCCAAAGCCCGTCACAGAAGCCACTGATCCTGTTACTGTTCCTGAAGCCGTGGCGACAGCAAAGTCTGAAATTGCGACAGGAGAAACTGCTTCATCAAATGTAACTGTATACTCAACGGAAGTTGCGTTTGTTGGATTAACTCCTGGTACAGTTCCTCTATTGATCGTTACAAGTGACGGTGGAGAAGTATCCATCGTATAAACTTGATCACCTGTATGAGTGTTAACAGCAAGAGTATTATTAACAGAATCAAGGATTGAATTATCAGCATCATTAAGATCAAGACGAAGATCTCCATCGCCAGTAATTCCAGTAACAGTTACTGTGTAAGTTAAAGGACCACCTGCAAGTGCAGTTGCAGTCCCCGTGACTGTTCCAGAAACGGTAGTAACAACAAAGTCTCCTAGATTAACCGGCGAGACGTTTTCATCAAAGGTAACATCAAACTCAACTGTAGTTGCGTTGGTGTTGGCTACCCCTGGAAAAGCTCCTCTATTAATTGAAACAACCGTTGGCTGGACTGCATCCACTGTCCAGGTTTGTCCCGCTGTAAAAGTATTTGTTGTAAGTGCATTACCTGCAAGGTCTTGAATTGTTCCATCAAGATCTTGAAGATCTAAACGAAGAACACCATCACCTGTAATCGTGTCGACAGTTACAGTCCACGTTGTTCCAGATCCAGAAACACTTGCGATATTACCAGCAGATGTTCCACTTACCGTCGTTAATACAAAGTCAGTTGTCGCAACTGTTGAAACGGCTTCATCAAAAACAAGATCAAATTCAATAGTTGTTGAGTTCGTTGGATCTGTTGCTGGAGATGACCCTCTATTAATAGATGTTAAATCTGGAAGATCAATATCTTTAGTTAAAGTAATTGGATAACTAGGAGCCGCAACACCGAAGGCATCTGAGTGATCTGCAGTAAAAGTAAATGTTCCATCTGGAACACTTGTAAAATCAATTGTCCCGCTCCATGCACCAAGTACACATGAAGCTGATGTTGGTGTAATTGATCCGGAAGAAACGCTAAAATTTACGTTATTCCCATTTTCATTACAAGTTCCATTAAATCCATAAGCTGCGAAGTTTGCAGCATTAATATAAGCACCTGTTAAAGGAGCCGTAATATCAACGAAAGGTTGAATATCATTACCATTAAGATCAAATAATAATGTCGCCGTTGTAAGACCATTATTATAAGACATCACGACATTATTTAAAAAAGTTCCAAAAGTTGTTGGGTCAAATTCAATTTCAATTAAACAATTTCCACCACTTCCTACAACCGTCAATGGAGATAAAGGACAATTTCCACCTGTACCAGGAAAACTTCCCCCGACAAAATTAAATGGTGCAGTTAAACCAGAGAAACCAGTGATCTCCCCGGGACTTCCCCCTGTATTCGTAAGTGTAAAAAGTTGAGTGGCTGTTCCTGCTGGAGCATTAATCGAAATCTCACCAAAGTCATAATTGTTCGTTGGAGAAATCGCAAAATTTGCTGGATTTAAAACAGAACCCGTAAGCGTCAGAACAACATTAATGATACTCCCTGTACCATCATCAAATGCCACCGTGTAAGGAACCGAGAAAGGCCCGATAGCAACAGGGTTGATTTGGAGATCAACATCACAAGTTAGTGCATTTGTAAGTGTTGTCGTGCAAGTACCAAGAGTTCCCGGAGCAGTTCCTCCACCTGTGTAAGTGACTGGAGATACTGTGACAGGGGTAACGTTTGTCGCGGGAACACCACCAGTGTTCTCAAGAGTAATGACTTTTGTAGGATTTGATCCAAGAGCGATATTTCCAAAGTCATAAGAAAGAATCGGTGCAACTCCATCTCGAAATTCAATACTCGCGGGAGGTGCTGCTGAAGAACTAAAATTAACCGTTCGTGCTGCCATTGTAAAAGGCGCAGAAATAAATGGTGAGTTTGTTCCGAAACCATCATCGAACTCAAACTCAAAGACATCAACATGAGTTCCAGGAGTCGCTGGAATATACTCAACAATAATGTCACAAGTTGCTCCAGGCATTAAGGGTGCAATACCACAATCACCACCTGTCCCAGGGAAGGTACCGCCGGCAAAACTAAACTCAGAAAGAGATGGAATAGTAACAGCACTAAAATTAGTGGCCATGTACTCACCCATGTTTTGTAGCTGGATAGTGTAATAGTACGTTCCCCCGACAGCCTGCGGCCCATAAGCCGGAAGTGTGACTGGATTAATCAAAGGGTTGACGAAAGGAAGTACTGTGATAGTTGCAGGATTTAAAGCCTGAACTGCTATTGATAAAGTTTCTGTCTGGTTTTCAATAAGACCATCTGTATAAGTAAGAACAACATCTGCTGAGAAATTTCCCGCAACAAATGAATCAAAATCAAGACTAATCTGACAAGTCGAATTTGGTGCGACCTCTGAACAGTTATAAGTAAAGTTTGTGAACTCAGGGTCGTTGTTCTGAAGAGAAATATTTGTAATGGTCATTTCTCTTTCACCAGAATTCTTAATAATCGCAATTCCAGTTTGAGAGTTATCTACCACAGATGAAATCGAATATAAGTTATCTTGAAAGGTAAACTGCTGAACAATTTCAAGGTTTCCTAACTTTAGATCTTCGTTGGTAAAAGACGTATCACCACCACAGGAGTATAAGACTCCTATCAAAGTCAAAAGGCACAAATTTTTTGCACAATAGACGAAGCGGTTAAACACTAAAATAATTTCTCCAGTCACAGCGTTTTAAAGCTGAATATCTATGTTAAATCTTAACAATTATTATAATTTCGCACCGCACAGAGGCAAAATGAGCACAATTTTCTCGTGTAAAACCCTCAAATTTTCAAGCTCATAGTCAGTGAGAACATTCGTTGGCACTTGTCCCAAGCTTGAGAAATTTAGTACGAAGTTCGGTTCAAGCATTAATTTTACCCCTATCCTTGTAACCGACTAATTCGGTGGCATGTTCAAATTCTTGACGAAGATTTAACTAGTAGGAAAAAATGGACTATTTGACCGCTCGTTGACCAAGATCAGCTTGGAAGCTTTAATTATAGATATGCTGAAAAATCTGTGTAAATTGCTGACATTGCTCGCTTTATGCTCCGTGGCTCGAGCGGAGTTCATTGCACCAAACTCAAAAACTCTTTTTGTTTTACCTGCTGACTTTTATAAAAAGTATGAGAATGATCTTCCAGAGATTCAAAAACTCGTTGAAGCCAATCTTAAGAGAAAATACTTTATTACTTCTAATTTTATTAGGTCGTTCAGTAGTGTTGATGTTCCAGAGTCAGAACTAAAATCTATTAGGGACAAATATCCTACTTATCAATATTTTTTCTTATTGGGAGAAACTCAGAATAAATTTTATCTCAAAATTTTAGATTATCGACTCAAAACTTTATTCGTTAAATCTGAGTCTAATTTCAATCAACCGGTTATTAAATTTCTTGATAATGCTTTTTCTGCGTATGAAGGAGATATCTTCTTTAGTGGTAACGTTATCAAAGCAGAAGGACCTCAAAAAATTCTCATCAAAGCAGATAATGACAGTGGTACTAGCCTTGTTGGTAAAGCTGTCTACATTTACCCGTCTGCAATACTTGATCGGAGCTCCAACTACAGATCATTCCCAAAAGGAGCGATACTTGAAAGAGTCGGTTCCTTCTATAGGGCTCAAATTATTAACCCTGCCAATGTTCCAATTAAAGTTGGTGACCATGTTAAAGTCATGAAGCATAAAAATGTCGGGACTAGTTCCAAAGGTATTAGAAAACAACTTCAAGAAGGTGGTGCTCAACTTTCTAAAACCTCAAACGATTTTGACGTAACTTTTAGAAAGTTTTCTTATGTTTTTCCCTATCAAAACTCACTCTTTATTTGTTACCTCCTTCCATTTACTTCAAATATTCCATTGGAAACCACTAAAGAGATAAGAGATGAAGTACTCTACAATATAAAAGAAGATGGTATTTGCCAGGCAAGAGTTAATGAACCAATGGAAAACCTTCTATTTAAAAGAAAGGAAAACCTCGCAAAAGACCTCTATAACCCTGATGTTCTTAAGGTTATTTTAGACAAACTTAAGGCTGGAAGTATTTTAAGACCTTCTGTTTTATCCAAGGGTGCAGGCCTTTTCGTAAAACTTGAAGTTGTTGTTCAAGATGGTCGTACCGTAATTTTTAATAAAAGTACTGTTTTACCAACAAAGGATATAGATCCTGTTATCAACGTTATGACTATTTGGTTAAAAGAGTATCAAAAGTCTATTCCTTATGTCGCTCTCGTGGAAGAAGCTGTTGGAGACCAACTTCTCCTTCAAATTGGAGCAGAACAAGATATCGGCAATACACAACATTATGAGATCTACAGACCGGAATCTATAAAGATTGAATCTTTTGAAGATATTTATAAAGTGACTTGGGAAAAGACAAAACTTGGTAACGGGACTATTAGAGACAAAAAGGGCAATAGTGCTATTGCCTATGTTAGAAATACTGAACCTGGTGCAAAGATCAGAAAAGGTGACTGGGTTACATTTACCGATGATTACTTTCTTGGAAAAGATGACTCCGGTTTTATTCAACATAATATTGATATCAAAAGAGAAGTTGGTAAAATTCATATTGCCCTAGAGGCTTCTTCTCTATCAGGAGATAACGATAATACATCCAATCTCTTCGGGGCTGATATAGGGATCGATTATTACCTTCCTTACTCGATTATTGGAATATTTTCATTTAAAAGAATCGCAGGGAGTGGTGACTTTAGCTCCTCAGCTAGCTTCTTTGACGGAGCACTTGGATACGCAGTCAAACCTCCTATCAAAGTCTTTAGTTATATTGATGGGTTTGTTGGATTTAAACAATCGAAATACGATGTTTCCGAATTAGGCTTAACAGGTGTTGGTGAAGTTTCTTTTTCGGGTCCCTATCTTGGAGCAAGAATGGAAGTTCCCATTTATAAGAAGTTTTCACTGCTAGGAACTTTTAAAATCTCTCCATTTGATACTGCTAGTAATAGTGGAGCACTGGGTGATCCTGATTCAGCTAGTGGTTACTCATTTGAACTTAAACCGCAGTTTCTTTTGAATAAGAAATGGGGTCTTTTCACTTCACTGACTTATCATACTCATACTTTCGAATATGATATTGGTACTAAAACCAACCTCAGTATTTTTGTTACAAATATTGGTGTGAATTACTACTACTAGTTTTTTAGTAGTCTACGAATATCCCACGACTTTCTAATAATTTCTTAGTGTCGTCTTTAGACATTGGTTTGTAATGATCAAGCGTCATCATAAAATCGGCTCGCCCCTGAGTTTTAGAACGAAGATCAGTACTATAACCAAAAAGATTTGATAAAGGGGTGTGAGTTTTTATAACTTCTCTACCATCTCTGGTAACATCAATATTCAAAATTTGGCCACGCTTACTATTAACATCGGCAATAACGTCACCTGAGAAATCGTTAGGCGTATTAATTTCAAGCTTCATAATCGGCTCCATCAGAACGACTTTAGCTTTCTGACAAGCTTTTCTAAAAGCATTTGAAGCAGCTATTTTGTAAGCAACCTCATTCGCTGTCTCTTCATCATATTTTAAACCCTTTAAAGTTACTCTAAGTGAGTGCAAAGGGTACCCAGCCAAGACTCCACCTGGAGCAGCATCCTTAATACCTGATTCAATGGCATCAAAAATTGCATCAGGGACTTCTCTCATTTTTAGATTACAGACATATTCCATCTCTTGATCACCCGCTAACGGCTCTACTGAAATATCACATTGTCCATATTGAACTTTCTCACCTGCTTCCCTGCTATACTCAGCAGACTCAGTAGATGCACTCGTAATTGTCTCACGATAAAAAACCTGAGGCTTACCAACGTTAACGCCAACTTTGAACTCTCTATCTAATCTATCGGTAATGATATCAAGATGAAGTTCGCCCATTCCATAAATCAAAAGTTGTCCGGTATTTTTGTTCTGTTGGAATCTAAAAGAAGGATCTTCAATTTGTAGAAACTCCAAAGTTTCTAATAATTTATCTTGATCCGCTGTTGTTTTCGCCTCAACTGCTTTCGCAATGACAGTTTCAGGAAACTGCATGAGGTCATAAACAATAGGATTTTTTTGCGAACAAAGAGTTTCACCCGTGATCGTAAACTTTAATCCTGCTAGTGCAACAATATCTCCCGCTTTTGCCTCTTTTACCTCAGTTCTTTTATTAGCATGCATCTTGAGTATTTTTTGAACTCTCTCTTTTTTGTCCTTAAGAGGATTAAGAATAGACTCTCCCGCTTTCAAAACACCTGAGTAAATTCTAAAAAACGTTAACCTTCCGACAAAAGGATCGGAAGCAATTTTAAAAGCCATTCCACTAAAAAGTTCATCGGTGGAGTTTTTTCGCTCAATTTGATTTTCTTTTTTAACCGCAGAAAAACCTTTCACCGGAGCCAAGTCTGAGGGCGCAGGAAGGTAATAAGTGACAGCATCTAAGAGCGGTTGGACTCCCTTATTTTTAAAAGCTGAGCCACAAAGAACGGCAATAAAACCATGATTGATAACAGCGTCTCGAATAACTTTTCGAAGAAAGTCTAATTCGAGTTTTTCTCCTTCTAGATATTTTTCCGCAAGTTCATCACTATAATTTGCAAGAACATCAAAAAGTTCTTCGCGTTTTGATTCAACCTCTAATTGTTCATCTTCTGTTAAATCAACAAGGTCATATTTTTCACCGAGATCATCACCCTTCCAAACATATTTTTTAAAGGTGAGAATATCGATCATTCCTTGAAAATCATCCTCAGCACCAACGGGAACTTGAAGGGCTGCCGCCTCTTTACCAAGCTTCTCTCGAATTTCAGTGAGAACATTTTCAAAGTCAGCACCAGTTCGGTCCATTTTATTAACAAAAGCAATTCGTGGAACTTTATATTTATCTGCTTGTCTCCACACAGTTTCGGACTGAGGTTCAACTCCTCCCACTGCACAGAAAACTCCAACAGCACCATCAAGAACTCTTAGAGATCTTTCAACTTCAATTGTAAAATCAACGTGACCTGGTGTATCGATGATATTAATGACATGCTTGTTCCATTCACAAGTTGTAGCCGCAGAGGTGATCGTAATCCCACGCTCTTGCTCCTGAACCATCCAGTCCATTGTGGCCGCACCATCATGAACTTCACCAATTTTATGATTAATCCCTGTGTAATAGAGGATTCGTTCTGTCGTCGTCGTTTTTCCGGCGTCTATGTGCGCCATAATACCGATATTACGGATACTCGAAAGATCTTCATTTGCCATGGACGTATTATAGGGTTCTACGCCTTAAAGAACAATGCTTAACTCGCCTCAGCGGGATTAGGAATACTTTCAGCAACAGAGACATTTTCACTTATTTCGGCTTCCTCTCTGACTTTGTCCCTATTCTGCTCGATATCTTCCCCCCCCATCTTCTCAAGGTTACTCGCTCTTAATCGCTTAATAACGCTCATAAGTAATGGCTTGAACCAAGCCGGTTGCTTGGCAAGGACGGTATTAATATGTGCTGCGGTGATCGATACAATTTTGGAATCAGCGCTTGCTTTTACAGTGGCATTTCGGGCTGTCTTCATAAAAAAGCTCATTTCACCAATCATCTCACCTTTATAGATTTTTCCTAATAAGATTTGGTCACCGTTTCTTTCAACAAAAACTTCAAACTCACCTTCAACGACAAAATAAATATTCTGTTCATAATCTCCAGCTTTAAAGATCTCTTCTCCAGTTTTCACTTCAATAAACTGTTGGAAAGAACGATTCCCTGCAACCTCTTTTCCTCTCATCATTTTATCAATCGTAACATTTAAATCATTCAGCGATATTGGCTTCTCAAGACCAATAACTCGATCCCACTTAGCAATATCTCTTAAGAGATACCTTCCCATATCACCTGTCGTGATAATAACGGGACAAATTTTTCTATCTTTTTCTCGTTCTTCGAACTTTCTAACCTCAGTTACAAAGTCCAAACCTGACATTTTAGGCATATGAATATCTACAATTATTAGATCAAATGCCTCATTTCTATATTTAAATAATGCCTCTTGCCCATTGGTAGACGTAATGACCCTAAAGCGATCCTTTAAAAGGTCTGATAAGAGTTCAAGTACTTCAATTTCATCATCAACTAATAAGACTTTCTGCTTCTTCATGTAGTGCTGCATTTTATTTCTCCTCCCCAAAAGAAATTTACAGTATTCATTCTAGCACGTGACATAAATTTCAATGAATCGGAGGTGCTCCAGCAAATCTAAAATTTTATCTTTCCTGAAATCGTGAACTTTTTTTGGCAAAGCTTCCTGAACCTAGGATCAGTCCCTAGAAAAGTCCAATTTAAATAGCAACCCTGTCTCCTCTAATTCGAAGATCAGAGGTCTCTTAATACATTCTTAATAATTCGCCCAAGCATAAACAAAGCCTCAAAAGCAATTTAAATATGTTAGTCGACTCACTTGACACAAAATTTTCATAACAAAAAAAAGGGCCGCGAATCCGCAGCCCTTCTTATTAAAGATTTTGAAATATCAAAATTACCATTTCAAATGGGCGAAAGCTTTATTCGCTTCAGCCATTTTGTAGACATCTTCCTTCTTCTTGATCGCTCCACCTCTGTTATTAGCAGCATCGATCAACTCATCAGCAAGTTTATCAACCATGCTTTTTCCATTTCTAGATTTAGCATTGTCTCTGATCCAACGGATCGCTAATGATTGTCTACGATTTTGACGAACTTCAACAGGAACTTGGTAAGTCGCTCCACCGATTCGTCTTGATTTAACTTCAACAGAAGGCTTTACGTTCGACATTGCTTTTTTAAATGTCTTGATTCCTTCTTCTTGAGTTTTTTCTTCGATTTTTGAAAGAGCTCCGTAGAAGATTTTCTCTGCTACTGATTTCTTTCCATCTAACATAATCCCATTTACAAATTTTGTAACAACAATGTCGTGATGCATTGGATCTGGGAGTACGTCTCTAACTGGTGCTCTATGCTTTCTACTCATTTCTTATCCCTATTTCTTAGGCCGCTTGGCGCCGTATTTTGATCTTCTCTGTCTTCTCTTCTCTACACCTGTAGTATCAAGAGTTCCTCGTACCGTGTGGTAACGAACACCCGGAAGATCTTTTACCCTACCGCCTCTGATAAGAACGATTGAGTGCTCTTGCAGGTTGTGTCCTTCACCTCCGATATAGGAGATTACTTCAAATCCACTTGTTAGCTTAACCTTACAAACCTTTCTCATTGCTGAGTTCGGCTTCTTTGGAGTTGTTGTGTAAACACGAGTACAAACTCCACGTCTTTGCGGGCAGCTTACAAGGGCAGGAGACTTTGTTTTTTCTGGCTTAGTCTCTCTTCCTTTTCGCACTAATTGATTAATAGTAGGCATTATGCTCCTCTCTTATTCATTTCACCTAATTTATGAAATGATTCTTAACATTAAATATTTATGCTGACAACGGCCATTATAGGCTAAATGTCAGCTCATCCTCTCCAGCAGAACTTGTCTCATCTCTAAGAACTTCAGCCTTATAGTCGTTATAACGCGACACCCCGGTTCCCGCAGGAATTAGACGTCCCATAATAACGTTTTCTTTAAGACCTCTGAGTTCATCTTTCTTTCCCTCAAGCGTTGCTTGAGTAAGAACTTTTGTCGTCTCCTGGAAAGAAGCCGCAGAGATGAATGAATCCGTTGTAAGCGATGCTTTCGTGATCCCTAATAGAATCGGCATTGCTGTTGCTGGCTTCAGGCCATCAGCTTCAAGAATTTCATTCTCAGTTCTGAATTCTGCTTTCGTAAGGTTGTCACCTTCAACAAAGAGAGACTCTCCTGCATCAGTAACCTGAACTTTCTTCAACATCTGGCTAACAATAACTTCGATGTGCTTATCATCGATCTCAACCCCTTGAAGTCGGTAAACTTCTTGGATCTCATCAACGATGTATCGAGCCAGTTCTTTAACTCCAAGAACACGTAAAATGTCATGCGGATTAACTGGACCATCACAAATCTGATCACCTGGTCGAACATAGTCACCTTCGTTAACAACAATGAATCGAGCCTTAGGAATTGAATAAACATAAGGTTCAAGAGCTGGATCATCAGGCTTAACGATAATTCTTCTTGATCCTCTAACCTCTGGTCCGTATTCAATCGTTCCGTGAACGTCTGCAATTTGTGAAGCTGTTGCTGGCTTTCTTGCTTCGAAAAGTTCCGCAACTCGTGGAAGACCTCCGGTAATATCCTTTGTCTTCGTTGTTTCACGTTGAACTTTTGAAAGAACATCCCCTGCCTTAAGTACATCACCTTCATTAACAATAACAACCGCTCCAACAGGAATTCGGTAAATCGCTGTTCGTTTAGTTCCTGGAACTTCCACTGGATTTCCAGAAGCATCACAAACCGTAATTCTAGCTGTTTTTGAAGGATCTTTCGATTCTGTTACAACTTTATGTGAAAGACCTGTAACAGGGTCCATTTGTTCAGTAATGTTTGTTCCGATAACAAAGTCTAGGAACTTAACAGTACCAGAAACTTCCGACATCATCGGCATAGCAAATGGGTCCCACTCAAGGATCTTGTCCCCAACCTCTAGAGTGTCACCATTCTTATAGAATAGTGTCGCACCGTAGATTGCTGGGTATCTTTCTTTTTCAATTCCAGTGTCCGTCTTAACAACGATCTCACCAGTCTTGTTCATAATAATCCATGTACCGTCTTCTCTTTGAACAGTCTTAACATTATCAAGAGCAACGTTACCGGCAGTTTTAGATTCAGTTTTATTAACTTGTGCACCTGCAGTTGCCGTACCACCAACGTGGAACGTTCTCATCGTAAGCTGTGTACCCGGCTCACCAATTGATTGAGCAGCGATAACACCAACTGTTTCACCAACACTGACGAGGTGTCCTCTTGCAAGGTCTCGACCGAAACACATTGCACAGAATCCGTATTTTTCATTACAAGTAAGAACTGATCTAACTTTGATTTGATCGATATCTTCGTCTTCAATTGTCTCCATATCTCTTTCGATAAACAGGTGGCCGGCTTTGAAAACAACATTTCCATCTTTACCAAGAATATCAATAGCAGCTACCCGTCCGAGAACTCGGTGAGAGATGTGCTCTGAAATTTCTCCAGACTCAATTCTTGAGGTAAGAACGATACCATCATTAGTTCCACAGTCTTTCTGACGGATAATACCATCTTGAGCAACATCAACCAGACGTCTCGTAAGGTAACCAGAGTTTGCTGTCTTAAGGGCCGTATCGGCTAGACCTTTACGGGCACCGTGAGAAGAAGCAAAGTACTGAAGAACTGTTAGACCTTCACGGAAGTTTGAAGTAATTGGAGTTTCGATGATCTCACCAGAAGGTTTCGCCATCAATCCTCTCATCCCCGCTAACTGTCTAATCTGAGCTTGAGAACCCCGGGCTCCGGAGTCAGCCATCATAAAGATCGAGTTAAATGAAGGAGCTGAAGTTTTCTCTTTACCAGTTTCATCAGTAAACTCTTGAGTCGATAAGTTCTCAATCATAACTTTTGAAAGTTTCTCGTTAGTTTGAGCCCAAACGTCGACGATCTTGTTGTATCGCTCACCATTTGTAATCGCACCTTCGTTGTATTCATTTGTAATTTGATCAACTTCATCTTGAGAAGCTTGGATAATCGCCGTCTTCTCCTGTGGGATAACCATATCTTTAACGTTAATAGAGATACCGGCTTTCGTAGCGTATTCGTAACCCATTCTCATAATCGCATCAGCGAAAAGAACAGTTTCTTTCTCAGAACCTTTTCTATAAGCCTTATCAAGAAGTTTCCCAAGAGCTTTCTTGTTAAGGATGACGTTGATGTCATCGTATCCAAGACATTTTGGAACGATATCAAAAACGAAAGTTCGACCAACCGTTGTATCTTTCATCTCACCATTGATCCGAACTTT
>JAUHYH010000238.1 GCA_030426585.1 Bacteriovoracia bacterium | reverse complement strand
CGAGCTGCCGTTAACGTTTTAATAAACTGCTTGGTAGGAACGAGAACTTTCCCTCCAAGGTGACCACATTTCTTTTCAGACGCTAGTTGATCTTCAAAGTGGACTCCTGAAGCTCCCGCTTCAATCATAGCTTTCATTAACTCATAAGCATTAAGAGCACCACCAAAACCAGCTTCAGCATCGGCCATAATTGGCGCTAACCAGTGTTGAGTTGTTGTCCCTGATTCAGAAAACTCAACTTGATCTGCTCTCATAAGAGCATTATTAATTCTTTTAACGACTTGAGGAACAGAGTTTGCTGGATACAAACTTTGATCGGGATACATTTGACCTGCGAGGTTCGCATCAGCTGCGACTTGCCATCCACTTAAATAAACAGCTTTCAAACCCGCTTTAACTTGTTGGACAGCTTGATTTCCTGTAAGGGCACCAAGTGCGTTTACGTAATCTTCATTATTGATAAGATTCCACAGGCGCTCAGCTCCCATTTTCGCGATTGAGTACTCAATCGTATAACTTCCTCTCAACTTGATCACTTCTTCCGGTGTGTATGTCCGGATAATCCCGCTCCAACGTGGGTTTTCATTCCATTGCGTTTGCAAATCTTTTGCAGCCTGCATTCCAGTCTCCTTTATCTTGGGTTATTGAACCGTTAAAAAATCTTTTAATTCATCATCTAAAAATATTCTTTGAGCGTCAGTCTTCGCTTGCGCGAATTCATTAATAACGTTTTCATCCGTCACTCCTGAATCCTTAAGCTCATTAACAATATTTTCATACTCTTCATTAAAAACTTGTTCGACCATTTCTTTCGTCACGGGAGTTCCATCATCAAGATTCACTTTATGATGGAGCCACTGCCAAGTTTGTGCCCTTGAAATTTCAAGCGTCGCAAGATCTTCCATCAGATCATCAAACGCCACACAACCAATACCCTTATTCCACCCCTGCATATAGGCAATCCCCACTCTGCAATTCGTACGAAGACCATTGATCGTCTTGGGACCTTTTCCGTCCATGATAAGCTCTGGGTACTTATCAAAGCCTTCAAGAAGAACATCGATTTGATTATCCTTTGGAAAGGCTTTTAAGGCGTAGGTAATAAAATATGGATGGCTCACCCAACAGCCATCGTGACCAATAGCAAACTCATTACTTTTATCTTCAAAAACTTTTTGAGTTTGTTGCTCGCGCACACTTGCTTCTTTACCTGGAGTAAAAGCCGACATCCCTCCAATCGCAAAGGCCCCCCGGGTATGACAGATTTTGATAAGCCTTTTGGCATAATTATCCATCCAATATTTGCTCATGTTTATGGTAGATCGGTCTGGCGCAATTCTGTCGGGGTGATTTTTAAGAACTTTGATATCACTAAAGATCTTATCCCAACGCCCAACATTGAGCCCAGCTGCGTGAGTGCGAATTTCATAAAGAATTTCTTCAATTTGAAAAGCCGCGGGTAAAGTTTCAATCAGGAAAGTCGCTCTTAAGGTTGGAGTCGGAAGCCCTAACGCCCCTTCAACAGCATGAAATAACCGACTCCACCACCGTGCCTCAAGGTGATGTTCACATTTCGGAACATAAAACTTCGGAGTTCGCCCTTGAGAGATAAGGTTCTTTCCAATTTTATAGAGTGATGTTGTTAGATCCAAGAGCCCGCCAGAAATAGGTTCCCCGGCAATAGTAATATTAGCTTCGTCCATATGAAGGCCTCGAACTCTGATCATCATCAGCGCCATATCTTTTGGATCAAGCTGATAAGTCTTCGACCCATCAGGCTTTGTATAAGTCAGACTCTCCTCACTTACAGCTGTTACATTTTTATAACCATCAAGAACATTTTCAAAAGTCGGGCACATGGAATCTTCAAAGTCTAACATCGCTGTATCAGCCCGTTCTCCCTCGCTATTACGTGAAAGCATGTTGATGACCATTTTGGGATCGTTAACAGGCCCAGTAATTTCCACCCGACGTTTTTTAAGATCAGTCGGTAAAGGTGAGACTTTCCAATTTCCAGTTACGGCCTCAGAAGTCTTATCAAGATACGTTGGAAGTTTTCCACTATCGAATTCTTTTTGTCTTTCGATTCTAGCTTTAAGAAGGTTTCGTCTTTCAGATTGGAGTTGGTTATGAAGTTGGGTTAGCGTTTCGACAAGGGTGGGATCAAAAAGGGATTCAGTCCAGTCATTCCAATAGTTTTCATTAATAGCAAAACTATCAGAGAGCGCTCTCATCTTCATATTTTCCTCCGGTGAAAATCGATGATTTGTCTTTAATATTATTGTCTATTTGAAGGTCTGCTGGCAAACGGAGCTTTTTACTCAAGAAACAGCGCGCAGCCCTACTAGTAAGGAAATAAGAGACTCGCGAAGTATACGTAACTCCCGATAATAAGAAGGTAAACAGCATGTTTCAGATTGTCGTCCAGAAAGTCATTATCGTGCCATTTCTGCTTAGAAAATACGGGATAGAGGAAGTAGCAAATAGCGACGGCCCCAAAAATTCCAAACAAAAAACTAATGGTATAGCTCAAATAACTTAGCCAATCAGGTTCCGATTTAAACGCTTCTGGTTTTATTGTTGGCAGATCAGAGCTTAAGGGCTTTTCAATAATTGAAGGCATTGTTTTAATTCCTTCATTCATTTCAATAAGTTTTTTAGTCTCTCCTCTCTGGTAGCGCTCTCGATTTCGAAGATATTTATTATCGGAAACTTTATGCTTACTGGAAGGTGTTAAATCACCCTTGGGTTGTAACTGAAAAGTTCCACTAATAACAATCTCATCTCCAAGCAAATAGGAATTCCCCTGTAAAGTTTTATTCCAATTAATACCAAGGCTTTTTTTGTTAAGTTTCCCTTTGAAGTTTACAAAGCGACTGGTTTTATTCCACGTATCTTTA
>JAUHYH010000237.1 GCA_030426585.1 Bacteriovoracia bacterium | reverse complement strand
ATATCAAAGACTTATACTACTAAAGTTTCTTTTAGAGCTCTAAAAACCTGCTCCCTTATATATTCCGCAGCGAAAAATCTCATATTTTTATTGGAAACATCTCCTTTCGGATAAAGATGGGGACCAGAAGGAGCTTCATCACAAAGAGCTCCCGTAAGGAGATGAACCCCTTGCCCATCTTTTGCACTGAGAACAAAATACTTCTCCAGCTTAGGATCAATGGTCTGAAGCTTTTCAAAAATCGAATCCCAATTTTTCTCCATCGCAATATCAGCCTTGGTAAAAACAATCCAAGATCTCGAAAGATCTTGGTCTAAATCCGCTTGAAAAGTTTTAAACTCTTCAACGATATCTAAAGCACTTCCATCTAGTAAAACGAGGTTAAGATCAACGCCCGAAACCGAAAATTTCGTCTGACCATTCATCCGAACATTCATCTCTTGACCTGATTTATGAATACCTGGAGTATCAACAAGGACAACTTCAGTTCTATCCACTGTAAAAGTACAGTGAAACGAATTTCTCGTTGTTTGAGGCTTATTACTTACAATCGAAAGATCAAATCCAAGCAGGTAATTAATAAGTGTACTCTTACCCGCATTCGGTCTCCCTAATAGGCTCACCATAATCGATTTGTTTTTAGGATGTTGGTCGTGCAGCATCTTGTTCTCCATTGAGGTATAATTTATGATTTAAAACTTTAGAGGCCAGTTCTTTTTCTATTACTTTTTTTGAATGTCCGTGTCCCGTAATGATCAGTTGGTCTTCAATCCAAAGCTCAACTTCGTATTCTTGATTCCCTTTATCTTTTGATTCATAACGAGGTGGATTTTTATATTTCTTTAAAACCTCTTCTTGAAGTTTTGTTTTAGGATCAAAGCTTGTGAGAACACTTTCTGAAAAAAGTGCTGATTTTTTAGCTTCGTATTTTTCAATCATTGAGAAGAACACAGGTTTCGCTCCCTCAAATCCAGCATCGAGATAGATTGCACCAAGTAAGGCTTCAAAAACACGAGCAAGGTTTCTTTTCTTAGTTCGCCCGCCTGATTTCTCTTCACCTTTGCCAAAGAACATGCATTTTCCAAGGTTAAAAAACACAGCAAGTTCATAAAGAGTGTCTTCGTTAACAATGGCACTTCTGAGTTTTGATAACTCGCCTTCTTTTTTATCAGGAAAAATTTCCATTAGTTTTTCAGTCACATAAAGTGAAAGAACAGAATCACCAAGAAATTCTAATTTCTCGTTAGAAAGAGAAAAATCCCCACTCTCATGAGCAAAAGAGGTATGAGTTAATGCTTGGAAAAGCAGATTATAATTTTTGAATGAGTAATCTAGGCTATTGACAAGGGATGTCACTTCCGCGGTCTTTTGCCAAGGTTCCAAACGGTTTATCATTTTCTCCTCGGAGGTCGTCATTCGGCACAGGTCCGATCAGTTAGAGCTCGTTTCTACCGCGGAAGAAGAACTCTGCCAAGCAGTCCTCTTTAATTTAGTAATATTTACAGTCATAGACTTCTAGCGTTAAACTTAACTGTGCAAAAAAAATCAAGGAAGAACGAAAATAGTCAAAAGGTACTTTCCGAAAATGGGCAATTGAGTATCTTTTTAGCCATAACAGTTGTTTTTTTTATTACAGCTGTCGCTTTTGTCGTGAACATTGGCCTTTTCGTTAAGGCAAAGATCAACCTACAAAATGCAGTAGACGCTGGTGCTTTTTCAGGAGCTGCCGTTCAAGCCCGACAACTTACAGACATCGCCTATCTCAATTGGGAGATGAGAAACACCTATAAAGAGTGGATGTTCAAATATTATGTTTTAGGTAATCTCAATACCACTGCCGTTCAAAATATTGGTGCCACCAAAAACAATAACATTCCCCCAAAAATGATGGACTTTACCGTTGGTAGAGAAGGGGCAGATGATCCAGATCTTAATAATATTCCTTCTGTTTGTATTCAGTTAGGAGATCAGTATTGTCGAATTTATAAAACCCCCGGTCTTCCCAGAATGACAAATGAAATTATTTCTCAAAAGGAGCTCGCTAACTTTGGTAAAGATATTATTGATGAAATCGCTAGACGAAAAAGTGCACAGTGTGCAGAAGCTTCTCGGATTAATTTTTTAGTCGCCCAAAAGTGGGCTTACGGGGTTGGGTCGGCTACAGATCAATCTCTTGATAACATCCCAAATGTTGGAGGAGATAGACCGGGAGCATTTCCAAAGGCGATAGAACTCGCTTTAAGAATTAGAAACTTAGAAGCAATAGTTAATAAAGCTCCCCGTCGAGAGACTATCTGTGAAAGTGGGAACTGCGAAACTCAAATCCAGGCAATTTCAGACGAAAATGAAGTCGCTAATGAACGAGTTGTTAAAGCTTTTTACTCTGCTTGGAGGAATTTAGGTGGAGAAAAAAATCTCGAACTCAAAGAAACATTTAAAATGTCTGAACTTGGAGTGGCTCCTGCCCAGATTGAAGGAGGGGATAAAAGTATTAGTTACACCTTTATTCCTGCTAATAACTCTGCCCGTAATAAATACTTTCTTGATCTAAAGCTTTATTCAATCAACTTTGTAAATTTTTATACAATGCTTACCCCCGTCAGTGATGTAGACAGAAATGCAGATGCCGGTTGCCAAATGACAAAAGTTGCAATGCCTGTTCCCGCTTACCCTTTTGGCTATCTAAAGAATCCTGACGTAATGACTTATTACGGGATCAAGGGTGAGTCTCGATTCAACGGACTTTTTAATCCTCTAAAGGGTCAAATTCCTCTTACGGCCTATAGTCTTGCAAAACCTTTTGGGGGAAGAATCGGACCGAGACTTTTTAGAACTGTTGGAAATAAGATTACTGCCCTTGCTGATCAAGGAAGGCGTTACAGGAGCTCTGCCTATGTCTTTGGTTTAGAGC
>JAUHYH010000236.1 GCA_030426585.1 Bacteriovoracia bacterium | reverse complement strand
TTTCTCAAGTAGATAATTCTAAAAGCGTTGTCCGTGAGCATCTTAATCATTTCGAATGAAGTTCCAAAAGAACCATTCACAACGTCAGCCCCTTGTTCAGCAGCGTAACGAAACGCTCCTTCCAACATTTGAACCTGGGTTGCTACTAAAGTTTGAAGGGCCTTCTTAAGAAGAGCTTCTTGGTTTTTACCTTTATCTTTTCTACCGCCACCGCTTTTCATAGCGATAAGGTCATCTGCTTTAAAGATCTTGTGCATCTTATAGGATTGCTTTCCAATATCTTTAAGCCATTTCTTAAGCTCATTCGCTTCAGTTGGAAGTAGTTTAATGGCCATGACTTTAGAATTTTCAGAAAGTCTTGAAGCAATCCTTGCTACGTGAGTTCCGTGAGCAAAGTTTCCAAAGATTTGCATTTCTTTGATGAACTCTTTTTCATTTCGTTTATCTTGCATCCACTGAATCTCTTCAGCAGTCGCCTCACCTTTTATATAACGACCTTGGATTTCAAGATACTTAAAAGGGTCTTCAGAGAACTTCCCTAGGTAGTTGTAGTTAATAACCTCATTGTTTGAACCCGCAAAGTTCCAACCATAAACGTCGTCACGATAAAGGTTGTCATCATCATCGCGGAGATTATCTGGAATCTCACCCGGGTTTTCCCACATTTGATCAGCTAGATCTTTGTGAAGATAATCCACACCAGAATCGATGATTGCTAGAGTACTAGCATAGAGGCTTGAAAGAGTTGAGAGACTTACCAAGACAGATGTAAGAAATCGTCTCATTTTAAACGGTCCTTGTTTAGGGCTACCTAAATCTTCATTGATATAAGGTATTAAAATTCTCAGTTACGGAACTAATGAAGTCAACTAACAGGATCTTAACCTGAACTAAATGTAAGATTTCTTTATTTTTTCTTGTCGGTAATAAGAGAGATATTCTCTTTCTTCTGTTTTTGAAGAACTTCGAGCACTTGGATGAGTCTTTTATAGCGAGCTTCTTCGTCTGCCCTGAGGTTTACAGTGATGGCCTTATCATAAGCTGCGAGAGTTGAATCGAGTTCAGAAACTTCAATTTTCTTACCATTAACAGCGATGGCATCGTTGTTGATCTCAATTGTGATTTCTTTGACCTTGCTAGCTGCCCCTTCCCCTTGTTCAGTCACAGGAAGGTTTAGGAGAAGAGCAAACTCTTCTTTTTTAAACACACTGGAAACCATAAAGAAAATTAATAGAAGAAAGACCACATCGATAAGTGGAGTGAGTTCCGGAGTAATGTGTTCTCTACGTTTACGGGCCATTAAAATGCCTTTGTTACGACCTTGTCTTCAAGAGCGCTTTCTACCTTATCAAGAGCACTTACGAGGTAATTATGACCAATCAAGTGAGGGATCGCGACAATAAGCCCCCCAACAGTTGTAATGAGGGCCATTGAGATACCACCAGCAAAAAGTGATGGGTCACTAAGACCTCTTTGCGCAATGACCTCGAATGCTGAAAGGATACCGATAACAGTTCCTAGCAGACCTAATAACGGCGAAATAGAAGCAATAATCTTTACAGTATTTAGCCCTGTTTCAAAGGCACTAAGAGAGTTTGTGATTTCACTTTTTAGAACCTCATGCTTCACAGACTCATCAAGGTTGGTGCCTTTAATTTTATTTTGAAAATTTTCGAGGATTTTATTGGCCCATTGATCAATTTCATTTTTTAAGGAGTAAAGGCTAAAAACTTTCCAAAAGATAATGGTAAACCCAACAACATTGAGTAGAACCAAGAGGTACATAATGGGTCCGCCTTCATTAATATAGTCAATAATTCTCATAGAGTTTTCTCCTTAGGCTCTCTATTACGGTACTTCGTTATGATTTTATAAGCAACAAACAATATAATAAGCCCGCCTAGCACTAATTTAAATTGTTTAAAATAAGTCAGAATTTCTTTTCCGTAAAAAGCGACAAAAACGACTTGAGTTGGCACAGAGACAAGCGCAGCCGTCCCATCAACAGCAAGGAACTTCCACCACTTCACTCCCATCATTCCGCAACTCATATGACCAGGAAATCTTAGTCCAGGTGTAAAACGAAAAACACCGCAAACCCAAGCTCCATATTTTTTGTACCATTTATTCACACGCTCAAGGTGCTTTTCTTTTACTGTTCTTTTGAAAAACTTGGTCGCAAAAATTTTAGGACCAAAGTATTTACCCAACCAATAAATCACCATGTCACTTAAGAGAACCGCGAGGAAACAAACAATCGATAAGGTAACAAGATTAACCCCTGTCGCTTCAGGACTTGGTGGTGGGTATATACTGGGATGAAGCGCCATAAAGGCAATAAAGCCACAACTGACAAGGATGATTTCTTCAGGAATGGGTAGCCCAAAGCTACTCATGGTCATAAAAACAATCACTCCGAAATAAACAGTACTCGGCGAGTAAGCGTATTGAAGAAAGAATTCTGTAATTGTCGCTTCTGATATCATCCAAAAATCTTTTTATAGAGGTAAGACCGATAATTAAAATATACCTGCCAAAAAGGAAAAGAAAGGTACTCAAGAACTTTCATTGAACAATGGTACTCAACCTCATCTACTATGAGGGTCTCACTCTCGTTAAGTTTTTGAAAGAGGTGCCGATGGCTCCAAGAACTCAAGGGTTTTGGGAGTTCTTTTCCAACATCAACAAAATAGCTTTCTTTATCATTTTCACCATTTTCAGTGATTAAACCTTTCCAGTCTTGCCTCACTCCAAATGTCTCTGCAGTAAAAGAGAACTCATCACCTTTTTGAGTTCCATCAAACCGATGAACATAAATCTTCCCACCGGGAGGTGTCATCTTTTGAAAGAGATCAACGTTGAACTGAGAAGCAATTTCTTTAAAATTCCCTTTCACTGGAGTTTTGAAGACTAGCTTCACTTCGT
>JAUHYH010000051.1 GCA_030426585.1 Bacteriovoracia bacterium | reverse complement strand
CACGCTGATCTTAGAGACGTGGTCGAAATGGATCAACACTGTCATTCATGGATGCTTGAGCACAAAGAAAAAATTGATACGGTTCTTTTAAGACCGACGAACATCATAGGCCCTTCACTTCATAATGGGATTACCAAATACCTCACCCATCCCATGAGTTTTTATCCCATGGATTATAACCCTATGATTCAATTCATTCATGAATATGACATGGCGAGGGTTCTTGTAAGATCAATGCACGATCTTAATCCTGGTCTTTATAATATTACGTCCGAGGAATATGTTCCCCTAAAACAAGCGGTAAAGATTGTTAACTCTAAGGCCTACCCACTCCCAATTTTTCCACTGGCCCGACTCAACTCTCTCTTGAATCGACATGTTGGTGTTCCTAATTACTTAATTGATTACTTAAAATATCCTTGCTTACTCTCTAATCGAAAATTTTTAAAGGCCATGGGGCAGGACTTCTTTCATTACAATACCCAGACAGCACTTGAGACCTTACTCATTCGAAATCTTCAATATCTCTCAGCCTAATGTCAGTTGACTACTGACAGCCCTTGTCACATAATATTTTTTCTTGGCCGAGTGGTGGAATGGTAGACACAGCGGATTCAAAATCCGCCGGTAGCAATACTGTGCGAGTTCAAGTCTCGCCTCGGCTACCATTTCTCTAGTTAATTTTCTGGCTATCGAACTTTTCTTTCTGCCAAGACTAGAAATCTTGAACTATACCAGTCATAAGGATAAGGATCTCCATAATATGAAGAATTGAACTTCTTTCTTCGAAAATTACTCGTAAGCGAATTTTCAAAAATAACAAAATCGACTTCCAATCCATTCAAAAACGGAAGAATATTCTTTTTACTTTTTAGCTTTAGATAAATTAACAGGTTTTTTATATATTTCATCTTTACGTCCTTCTTTTTGTAATCATTTTTATTGAAGTGATTACTATTCTTTCAGTACTACTATCTTTTTAATCACTTCTCTCTCGTTTTCAGAAGGGATACTCTTTTTGTCTCTAAACTCTTTTGTAAGTTTTTGAGCCACATCATGATTTCCAAATAATTCATGACACTCTATTGCCTCCAATAATGATCTTTCGTATAATGTACTCACTTTACCTCCTCGGTAATCTCTTAACGTGACTTCTATTCATCCTTGCTTTCTTGATAGGACATTTTCTCAAGTCACCTTCGTCTTTATATGATGCCACTTCTCGAAAGATAGATATAATACATACTTACTATGTAATACATAGGCATTACCTATGTATTCAATCAATCCTGTCCATATGATAATTATCTCTTGCTCATAAGCTTGACGAGAGTTGCTTAAATTAAAATCACAGCACAAAGAGGAACAACGACATTTGGTAAAAATTAGTAAAAAGATTGGCATATTTATAGATAACAGCTCATTTGATCCAATAATGACAGGTTTTAGAAAAAGAGGCATGAATATTGAGAGGATAGACGAATCAGCTGAGCTCAGTGACTACTCTTCCATTTTTATCGATCTCCAATACCCTTTAGAGATGGGCTATAAGTTAATAAGTGAAATCGCAACAGACTCGAAGCTAAGTCGTATCAATTTGTTTGCAATTATTTCAAAGAAGTCAGACCTACAAAAAGTTACAAGCCTACAAGGTGCGAGGATTTCTGATTATATCGGTTTTGGAACGAGTTTTGAGGAGGTCTTTAAAAAGTTAAAATATGTTCTTTCACCAAGTGGCCAACTTATCAAAAACTATAGTCATTTAAAATTAAATATTAAAATAGACGCCTTTATGTCACATATCTCAGAGAGTGGGTGCTTAATATCAAGTAAAGTTTTATTTCGTAACCACAGCAATCTTGAAGTCTTCTCACATTTAATAAATCAAGTGACCGGAGAGACTAATAACCTCTTTAAAGTTTCAAGAAATATCCCTTCTACCAAGGATGACTTTTTTACTGAAATTGATTTTTTAAACCTAAGTAATAAATCAAGAACCGCAATTCGGAAGATGATTATTGGTTGGTCCTTAGAATGATTGCCCAGATCGTCTTAACAGATAACAAGTACAAGAGTTCGATAACAAATTTTCTCGAGAAGCTGGATATTTCATATAAGTTTTCAAGTGATTTTTTAAACTACAAGATCGACTCTCTAAAAACAAAACCCGATCTTTTTTTTATACAAGCAGATAACAATAGTTCTCCAGAGGTCCTAGACTTAGTTTCCGATATTAGAAACCTATTTGGCGCAATTGCGACAATAATCATCTTGGGAGACGATATGTCTCATAAGAGGATGACCGCTTTTCTTGCTGAAGGAGCAGATCAGTTCTTCTCATTTCCTTTTGATTTAACATTAATGGAAGATTTTTTAAGTAAAAGAACTCCTCTTACTTATTATAACACTTTTAAATATCGAACAATTCCAAGTCGCTCAACAGAAATAGATATTAAATTTGATGTCTATTTAAGTAGCTTAAGTGAAATGGGGGTAACTATTCGTTCACCACACTTAATTAAAAATGGTGCTCTCTTTAATTTTAACCTAGAACAAGTTTCCCCCAACCTCCCCTATGAAGTTCAGGCGCTAACAACACATTCAATTCAATTGGACTCCAAAGAGTTTGAGACCTATACCGTCTTTTTTGAAACTCAAGACGAAGTTAAAAATGCGATAGCTCATGAACTGAGGAAAGGGTAGCTAAATCTCATAACTTCACATGAGGAAGAACTCACTTTTGTTTATTAAAAGTCGAGTTCCTCATGCTTGAAGTTTAAATTTTGAGTTTATTTTTTTTTAAGAGAATCCGTAAATGTTTTACATTCTTGGTCCGCTTTAGCCTGATCATACTGATAAATTTTTTGAACTTTGCTTGATAATTGATCCATATGGCCATTTAGGCCCTCGATGTCTGAATCACTTAGTTTTCCAAACTTAGCCTTGATCTTACTTTTTGTCTCTTTCCAATCATTTTTTGATGATGTCATCATTTTCTCCTACGTTCGTTTGTTAATAGAGATCTACAATGCCATCAATAATAAAATAGATATAATACATAGTTGTTATATGATACATAGGAATTAGATATGTATAATTATAACCACCTTTATTACTTTTATATGACGGTTAAGGCAGGTGGTGTGACTAGCGCTGCTAAGAAACTCCTGATAAGTCAGCCATCATTAAGTGGTCAATTAAAAGTTCTAGAAGATGTTCTACAAAAAAAGCTATTTCGTAAGGTGGGAAGAAAAAATGAGCTCACCCGCGAAGGATCCTTTATATATGGATTTTGTAGGCAAATGTTTGAACTTTCAGAAGAAATGCATGAATCAATCAATGAAGAAATCCCCCATGCCTCAAGAAGAGTTTATATTGGCGTATCCAATGAAATTGCCCATTCCTTTGTTGTTGAAATCATCAGTCACTTTCTAAAAAAATATAATCCCCAGTTACGCCCCAAAGTTATGATGATATCGGGAACTCATGAAAAACTTTCCGATCAACTTAAATTTAGAGAAATAGATGTTCTTGTTTCTCAACTCGCAGTAAAAGATCTTGACCTTGAAAATCTAAAAAAAGTCGAAGTTCCTGTTAATCTTGTTTGTACTATAAATAAAAAAACGAGCTCTCAAAAACGTTATCTTAATATTACTGATGCGTTAAAGGTAATAAAGGAAGTTGGAATTCATCGATGGGTGGTACCATCTCCTGGCTTTAAACTAAGAGCAGAAATTGATGACTTCTTTGAAGTAAACTCACTCAAAGGCAGTATCGTATTTGAAAGTGATGTTGTAGAGTCCTTAACTCGCTCAGTTGTCGATAAAGTCGGTATTGCCTTCCTGCCCCTGATTTATGTCCCAAAAGAGCTAGAAAACAAGTCTCTTTACTCATTTGGTCCCAAAAAGGGTTATTGGAAACATCGTATTTGGATCGCCTCTCATGAAAAAAGTAAAAGTGATCATCTGGTTAATTCCTTGGCCCATTCATTTCAAGAGGTGTGTACCCCGTTTATTTCAAGATGATTTTCTTTTCGTACTCTTTGTTGCTTTAGATAAATAAGTGAAGTACAGTGAAAGCTGAGTCTCTCTATGCTTTTTTATAGCTCATTTGGCGAAACCCTTCCTGACTTATAATCAACCCTAGACACTTAGTCACTCTTAAACTCTTTTTTAAAAGAGAATGGATTTTTATAAGCTCAGTTATTTCAAGTAAGAACATTTTATTAATAGCCGTTCTCATTTTTTTGAGCTTCTGTCATTCCAGCTATTATGTTGACGAAAAAATAATGAATCATAATCAAATGGATTACAACTATCCATTTAAGCAAATATCGAATACCTCCTATCAAGTGGTAGCCGATCTCATATTACCTAGGAGGTATAAATGAACGCTAAATTGTATGTGGGAAATCTTCCCTTTAATGTAGAAAACATTGATCTAGAAAATCTTTTTTCTCAAAGTGGAACTGTTCAGTCAGTAAACATTATCAAAGATCGAGACACTGGAAGAGCAAAAGGTTTTGGCTTTGTTGAAATGAAAAACCAAGAAGAAGCTTCAACAGCAGTTTTGAACCTAAATGAAAAAGACTTTAGGGGTCGTCCGTTAAGGGTAAATCCAGCACATGATAACAATCAAGGACATCAATCAAAAAACCGTTATTAATTAATTCGTGCCCCAGGAAAAAGCTGGGGCCTTTTCGCTATTTTTTAATTATCTACTTATCGAACGGCAAGCTTTCTTTGTTCAAGCCGTAAGACTCCTCTGGCTCATAATTATTAAGAGGTTCTAAGTGAATGACGATATCAACTAAAGAGTCGATTTCCTCTTTTAACGCCGTCTCAATTTCTTTGGTTATATCATGTCCCGCGTAGATCGTTTTATTACCATCGACTTCAACATCAAAACTTAAAGAATAATGCACCCCTATTTTCCTTAATCTTACACGGTGAGGGTTTTGAACCGCTTTAAACCTTTCAATGACTGAAAAGATTTGTTCATAAATTTCAGGATCATCAATCCCATCCATTAACTCCATTGAAGTTTCCTTAAAGATTTCAAAAGCAGTCTTTAAAATCCAAATTGAAATGATTAAAGCACAGATAGAATCAATATAAGAAACTTTCAAAAAGCTTTGAATAATACTGCTTAAAATAACAGAGGCTGAAATGAGAACATCTCCCTGCATATTAATAGCTGCTGCCTTAAGCAAAGAACTCTTGTTACTCTTTGCTTTTTCGCTTAACCACCTTCCAAATAGGAATTTGATTAATATTGAAAACCCAGCAAAAGAAATAACTAAAGGACCATTTAACTCACCTGTATTTGAATGCGATATGATCTTCTCAATTGAAGTCATTAAAAATTGGGCTCCAACAAAGAAGATAAAAAACGAAAAAGCTTTACTGGCTACGGCTTCAGCTCTTTTATATCCAAATGGGTATTGAGGAGTTGGAGGCTTTGCAATAAGTTTTGAAATGAAGAAGGAAAGAACAAAAATGAATACGTCAATAAAGGAATCGACACCATCAGAGACTAGTGCAAGACTGTTTCCTTCGAGACCACCTAGAACTTTCAGAATTGAAAGAATCAAGTTTAAAGCAATTCCCCAGAGGGCGGCTTTCTGAATGATTTTCTCTGTTTTCATTTTCATAATTAAAATTACTGCTTGATGATAACAGATAAACAGACTGACGTAATCTATTCGTTTTTTGCCATTTTTCTCCTCTCCCCTTAATCTAGATTTATGATCACTGAAATATTGACCCCTCAAGTTCTTATAGCCTTATTAACTCTCATCGCCATGGAAGTTGTTTTAGGCGTGGATAATATCGTCTTTATATCAATCCTTGTCGGAAGACTGCCTGAAGCTCAACGTGATAAGACACGCAATATTGGAATCACTCTCGCCCTTGTGATGAGGCTAGGCTTACTTTTTTCCATCTCCTGGGTCATGGGTCTCACAGAACCTCTATTCTCATTTTTATCTCACGAATTTTCAGGGAGGAGTTTGATTCTTCTTTTTGGAGGGCTTTTCCTGTTGGCAAAGTCTACCTTTGAAATTCATCACAAAGTTGTTGGCTCTCCCGAAGAAAATATAAAACAGCTCACAGGAGCGGCAGCAGGTTATATTCTCATTCAAATCATTTTATTGGACATGGTCTTTTCACTAGATTCAGTTATTACAGCAGTGGGCATGGTTGATCAGATCTGGATCATGGTTGTGGCCATGATTGTCTCAATGATTTTCATGCTTCTCTCAGCTAAAGCGATTGGAGATTTTGTTGATCGAAATCCCACTATAAAAATCCTAGCGCTCTCTTTCCTTTTATTGATTGGAGTAATGTTAGTTGCTGAAGGGATGGGGCAGCATATGAATAAAGGCTATATATACTTTGCTATGGGTTTTTCATTAGTGGTTGAGATGCTTAATATGCGTTATCGAAAGAAGTTATTGGCTAAAAAAGAATCTATAAAAGCTTCTTAGATTTTAAAAAATGTAAAATCTCTTTAGACCATTCCTTTACTTTCGCTTTCTGAGTTTTTGTACAGCTAAAGTGATAACCATCACAATGTTTACTATGTGATTTTCCTTCTGCAAAATACTTCCTTTGATCTGTTTCAAAGAACTCACATTCTCCTTCAAGCGCCTCTTTTAGAAGTTTATAAATTACTTTCTGACTCGCCTCTGACTTAGATGCACCATTCGGAGGTCCAACCCATGCACAACGAGCGCCATAGATATTAATCAACTCCACCATCTCTCTCGCATAAACGAGCCTTTTCTTGAAATTATATTGGTCGATATTCCCGTCAAGATCAGTGATGGCCCGAACATCATTAGCGCCTAATTCTACAACAACTAAATCAGGACGTTGCTCAGTTAAAAGATCTTTTAATTTAGGAACAGGTTTCTTTAGTTTCCAGTAAGTTGATTGAGTCTCTTTGTTTGTTGAGGCACTAAAAGTTCCCCCTGTATAAGAATAAATTTTATCTCCTAGCCATGAAAAAGGAGCAGAAGAAGCATTTCCTTTGACTACAAGTTCACTTGTATAAGGTTTTAAATCTTCGTATAGGTAAAGCCCCAGTGGAGACGTCATATGAGAATCCCCAATGACTAGAACTGATTGAGCAAAAGAACTCATACAACTCAATAACAGAATAATAACTGCTGCAAATTTCAAGTGAACCTCTTTTCAATAGCTTACAGGATTCAAGAGTCAATTTCTGCAATCAAGAAGTTTTTATAATTTGATGTAAAAGATTTAATCAGTGAAATTTCAGACAAAAAAAAGGCCCTCAGAAGAGGGCCTTAAACTTATCGTCTGTCGTTTTTATCGTGAGCGATGTTTACGCGAAGGGCACGTCCGCCAACTTCTTTACCGTCAAGGTTACTAACACAATCGTTAGCTTGGTCTTCGTTTTCCATTTCAACGAAACCAAATCCACGGCTTCTTCCAGTGTCTCTGTCAGTGATAATTTTCACAGAGTTAACAGTCCCAAAAGCACCAAAAGCGTCTTTAAGATCGTTTTCTTCCATCTGAAAAGAGATGTTTCCTACGTAAAGTTTGTTGTTCATAAATCCTCCAAAGATTTCGATTAATATTCTGACTCCCTAGTTTGTCCGAGAGTCTGAAAGAGAAATCTTGGAGCGAAAAAGGAATACAGTAACTGGATATAGTTTATAGCCAAATGCCCATCCGTGTCTAATAAATTCTTGAGTATTTCGGACCTTTTTGTGAGTCTTTCCCCTCCCTTTTAGAGAAGAGCATTTTCACCTAAAATGAGCCTATGAGGAGTCCTTATGAAGTGCCCAAGATGCTCAAATCAAACCCTAATGAATGAAACCTATGAAGGGGTGACCTTAGACCGTTGCCTTAGCTGCCTTGGAACCTGGCTCGATGATGGTGAATTGATTGAAATCATCGAAACCGAGGAAAAGGAATTTGGGATCTCACTCACAAAAGAAACTCTTCAAAAGTCGTTTTCAGGGATTCCTGAAAGTGAAAAGCAAGACGACCTCGCCTGTCCAAAGTGTAACAAACAAATGCGAGCTCTCAATTATGTCTATAGCTCAGGAGTTATTGTAGATCGCTGCCCTGATAACCATGGTGTTTGGCTCGATGTTGAAGAGCTTGAGAAAGTTCAAATCTATAAAGAACAGTGGTCTAAAAAAACGGCTGAGAGAAAAGAAGAGCTCGATAAGGTCATCGAAAATATAGAGTCGGAACACAACAAGAAGCTGGAACAACTAGACGAGGAGATAGCCTCCCAATACCTTTTTGGCTCGGCCATTAAAAAGGTGCTCGGCCTGTTCGACTAAAACCGACAACCCCCATCAACTTTGTCTCTAAATTAACGGCTCCCAGGCCACGAAAAATCTGCCCATAGAGAGAAATGGCCCCGAGTTTAATAGAATGAAATCTGAGGGATTACCCCACTATATTCACGAGAAGGATACCTATGCGTTTGCTTATAACCCTAGTTTTTTTCAGTACTCAAATCCTAGCTTTCGACGAAGATGTTTTAAGTGAAATTCAGAATATCAATCAGACCAAAACTCGTTATTGTGAAAGTAACGGAGTCGAAATCACTATCAACGCAGGAACTTTAACAATCAAAGACTCTAATAAACTCTTCGGAAAACATAAAAGCTATAACGTTTATGATGAGTCTGCGGATTATATCCTCGCTGATCACCTCACAACAACAAACCTCGATTATGCTGAAAATAACTTTTTTCCTGAAGTCATTATTCTAAAAAAAGGAAAAAAAGTTTTTCTTATGGAAGGCTTGAGTTTTAAGTTCCAAAAAAATGGTTTTAATGAAAACTGTAAAGGTTCTAAAGTTTCAAATCTTCACTGCTATAGCAAAGCCTATAATACTAATATTTCAAGCTTTAAAAAGAAAATCACACTTGCTTTCCAAAATAATAAAATCAGAGATCTCGCTTCAATCAATAAGTTCAAAGAAATCACTTTTCCTTACGACCAGTTTGATTTTCATTCAAGTCAAGTTGTTGTTGGAAATAATGGACCCGTCGGACGAAGTGTTGCAATCATTGATGGTGGAGAAATTATTAACTTCACTTACTCTCATCCTAAAGGGAAAAGAGTTTTAAATGAATGTAACCTTACACTCTAAATGAGCTTAGGTCCTTTCCAAAAATTCGTTCTCAATTGAAAAAGAATCTTGGCGCCATTGCCTTGGACACTGGTTTGAAATGGTCCCACCCCCAACATCAATTTCCACTTATCCCAAACTGTGCGTTGATGAACCGCAAAGAAACCATTTGAGTATTGATCAGTCCCTTCCATCTCTGCGTGAAGCATAAGAAGCCCATAGAGTTTTTCATCATTTTGGTACCCCACCAAACTTTGAAGAATTGTTAGTTGGTCCCTTCCAGGATTCCCTTCAACAACTCCCATATACTCACCAATTTTAAGGATTTTATTATCAGCAATAACATTCTCTTTGCGCCAGATGTGAAACATCACCCAGCCCTTAAAACCAATAACCATTTTGGCGCGAACAAAATTCCTCTCGTAACTATTTTCACAGGCTACGGTATTTTCACAATCAAAAAAGCCAAATTCAAAATCAGAACGATCGTAGCGCCGGCCAACCCCAAAACTTAAAAGAGAAACGGGATAAAAATCGACTCCCCCTTCAAACTGGTTAACCACGACAGAACTGGCTCCAAAAAGATAGGGACGAATTAGACCAAACTTCCAGAGGTCCTTTTTTTCAACTGTGCGCTTATCCCAAAGAAGATAGTTATAGCCCAGCTCACCTTGAAAAATGGCCCCTCCGCCCGGATAAGAGCGTCCCTGAAGGCCATAAGCAAGATCAAAGTCATGCGCAAAACTCTGAGCTGTCAGAATGAATAAAACCCCAATAATCTTAAGCATTTTGTAAGTTTTACACACTTTCCTGAGTTGTAAAAAGGAATTATTGACTTGGAGCACAAAAGTGGTATGAAGGGCTCGTGCTTTTCTTGTCTTGAAAAGTGACCTTCGAGGACTGAAGGCCTTTCCAAAAGAGATAAGAAGTTAAAACAACAAGGGGAAACCAGTGATCCAATTTTCTAGGATAACTTTATTAGGACTCTTACTCATTCCACATGCTTGGGGCAATCAGCACTTTTGTGCCAAGGTTTCAGAGCATAAATATAATCCAGAGAGAAATACCCTGACAGTTAAACTTGATAAAAAAGTTTATACAGATGAAGGAACTCAAACTGATATAATTGATGTCATCACTACAGAACAAAAACTTATGGTTAAGATTGCGTTAACAAGACCCAATACTAAAGTTTGTTTCCAAGGTCTCTCAACAAAAACACCAGAAAAACTTAATGCTTATCTTTCAAATGCCGCTCAAACTGAAATTAAGTTATTTAAACACCCTTTACCTGAGGGGATGACTTTAACTCAGGTTAATCAGAAATTTACGCTCTAGTCGCATTCTAAAATTCAATTACTGTTATACTGGAGCTTTATTATGAGCACCTTGAAGTTATACAGTGTTGATCCGGAGAAGTTTATCAACCATGATAAACTGCCTTGTGACGTTTATCTAAAACTTGGTCCAAAAAAGTTCGTCAAAGTGATCAAGCAAAATTCTGAATACAATAAAGAAATCATCTATAAATATCGAGACATGGATTCTTCTGTTTTTCATATTACTAAAGAAGGGATGGAGTCACTTAAGCAGTTCGAAGTTAATCTGATGAGAAAACTGAGTCGGGCTGAAAATCTACCAACAGAATCAGCGATTGCGAGAAATCTTTGGACAGTTCAACTCATGCAAGATCAAGTTCGAGAACTTGGAGTTACTGATACCGTGATAGAGGCCACTGATGCCGTTATCAAGGATTCAATAAAAAGCTTAAAAGACGAAACAACATTACAAGATCTCGTCGATGGTATTATGAGAAAAAACGATTATATCGTCGAACATAGTTTGATGATTAGTTATATCGCTATTGAAATGTGCCAAAGGCTCAAATGGAACAATTCAGCGACTTATGAAAAAATTGCCTTAGCCAGTCTTATCCATGATTGTACTTTAGAAGATCCTCTTCATGCTCAACTTGATACGAAAGGGATGATCATGGATGCTCCCATCGATGCTTCTACAAAAAAACATATTTTAAATCACCCTCAGGATATTTCCTCTATCGTTCAACAAGCAAAACGCTTTATTCCTGATGTTGATAAAATCATCCTTGAACATCACGAAAGACCTGATGGAAATGGCTTTCCTTTTGGTTTTACGGGTACCAAGATTCATCCGTTGTCATGTTTGTTTATTATGACTGAAGACTTCGTTAATACGATTTATAATTCGCAACTGAGCCCTGATCTTATCAGGAAAATCAAAAAAGATTTTGAAATTGAATATAACTCAGGAAACTTTAGAAAGGTTCTCGAAGCTTTTCAGGATTATTTTGATAATTTTCTTAATCAATCGCCAGGAACGATTAAGGTTTAACTTTTTCGTTATAATAAAGCTATTTACCAAAGCCATTTACAGTCATTGAAGCGTATTTCTTCTTAGAACCGCTTTCTTCAATCCAAACGGTGATTTTCGTCGTTTTAGCAACAGCTATATAATCGCCAGTTCCATAAACGATCTTGGATTTAACAGTATAACTCTTTCCTTTTTTGAAGTTCATTTTAGAAAAGCTCTTTAAGGGAATTGCTAATCTTCCCTTTGATACAAACCGAACTCTCAGACTGTGTTTCCCTGGTTTTAAGAATATTTCCTTTACTCCATTAATAAGACTAGGACTTTTAATTTTATTATCGTCAACAGAGATAAAATACATATAGGTTGAATCTGTAAACTCTGTCAGCACTTGAGCCAATTCCGTTTTCGGAAGTTCTTCACCATCATAGACATGAAGTGGAGTTACCTCTTGGGACTCCTTTTGCTTGGTTTCAGATTTGTTTGCAACTTTATTAGAGCTAGAACAACTCGTAAGTACGACGACTAATAATAAAATGAGAGTTTTCTTAATCATTTGTTCTTCCTTTTTAGATTCTGTTCCCTAGCTTGGTAAAAATATATCCCTAACTGGACTGGTGACGTTACGAGATCAATCACAAACGTGAAGGGAACTAAAGTATAGTAAAGTTTATTTCCTTTTAGCAATTTTCTTCTCTCAGGGGCTGATTCTAAAGTTACTTTTAAATTTCTAATTGATTCAAATAATTGTTCTGTTTTCTCATAGTTCACTTTGAGTTCATCTTTTAAATTGATTCCCTTTTTAGCTTCCGCTTCAACTCCCTCAGGACAATCAAACTGAGAATCGTTTATAAATACTTTCAACTCTTTGGTTTCACTATTCAGTCTCAGAATATCAATACAAAAAAGCCTTAGCCCACTATCAGAGATACTGGGTTTAAAACTTTGTTGAATTTTTAAAACGATGTACCTGTCGGTGACAAATACTCTTTCTACTTTATCAATACTTGTACTAACAACTACCGTTCGATCATTTGCATTTCGAAACGCCCACTGCGATAAAGCACAACCTGTTAAAGAAAGTAAAAGCAATACTTTTAAAGAATTAATCACGATTGCTATCTTAGTATCGCTCAATAATTGTAGCGACGCCTTGTCCGTAGCCGATACACATTGTCGCGAGTCCGTATTTCTTATTCTGCTTTTTCATCTCATGAATCAGTGTCGTGATAATTCGGGCCCCCGAGCAACCAAGAGGGTGACCAAGCGCGATCGCTCCCCCATTCACATTCACGGTTTCATTGGCACGAGCAGAATCAATTTCTAAACCTCTAAGAACTGCGAGCGATTGAGCCGCAAAAGCTTCATTTAGTTCAATCAGGTCAATTTCATCAAGTGACATGTTGGCTTGTTTAAGAGCCTTTTGAGTAGCTGGAACAGGACCAAATCCCATAATTGAAGGATCAACACCGGCTGCACTCATGGAAATAATTCTCGCAAGCGGCTCAAGTCCAAGTTCTTTCGCCTTCGCTTCCGACATCACAAGAATCGCACTCGCCCCATCAGAGATGGCCGAAGCGTTTCCAGCCGTGACCGTTCCCCCTTTAGGATTAAAGACCGGTCGTAAACTTGCAAGAGCTTCAAGGTTGGTATCAGGTCTTACCACTTCATCAAAGTCATAGTTATAAGGAAGTCCGTCAGCATCATGACCTAGCATCGGAATGATTTCATCTTTGAAACGTCCTGATGTTGTCGCTGCATGAACTTTTTGATGAGAGTTATAAGCAAACTGATCTTGTTCTTCTCTAGAAATCTTATGAATGATCGCTAGGTATTCAGCGGTAATCCCCATCGAACTTGCACCCTTTGCTTGGCGCAGATATTGACCTGGGTGAATATCAAGGCCATGAGTCATTGGAACATGCCCCATATGCTCGACACCCCCACAGAGATAGGTATCTCCAAGCCCCGCAATAATATTAGCTGCAGCTGAATGAACGGCCGTCATGGAACTCCCACAAAGTCGGTTCACTGTTTGAGCAGGTACTGATTTAGGAATATCTGTTAACAATTGAGCATTTCGAGCAACATTATAGGCTTGCTCAAGAGTCTGCTGAACATTTCCCCAAATCATATCATCAATGTTTTCAGGATTAAGCTTTGTGTTTCTTTCAACAATTGCAGTCATTAAACGAGCGACAAGATCCTCGGCTCGAGTAAAACGAAAAGATCCCCCTTTGGATCTCCCCATGGGACTTCTAATTGCATCAACGATGACAGCTGTATTTTTTGCACTCATTATTGAGCTCCTTGATAAAACGTTTCATTCTCTGAAGCCTTGGTTTTTAAAGACTCCGGAATTTCATAAAGGGCCCCAAGATTCACATACTTCTCAGCATTCTTAACAACATTTGCAAGCCCTACATCATCAGCATACTTAAGAACTCCTGTTCTAAAAGGAGGAAATCCAAGCCCAAGTAAAAGACCCATGTCGACTTCGATGTGACTTTCAACAATTTTTTCATCGAGACAACGTACGGCCTCAAAAAGCATTGGAAACATCATTCTTTCAACGATTTCTTCATCAAGAAGATCAGAAGATCCTTTCTTCGCTTCGTTAATGAATGATTCAATGTCTTCGTTATAAGCTTTTTTTACTCTTCCTCTTTTATCAGGAGCAAAAGTATAAAAACCTTTTCCATTTTTTTGTCCCAATCGTTCCGCCTTATAAAGAAGGTTAATAATATTCCCCTCCCCAAACTTCATCCGATCCCCGTAAGCCCCTCCAATCACGTGTGTACAGTGATCCGCTGTATCGATTCCAATAACATCAAGTAAGTAAGCAGGACCCATCGGCCATCCCCACTTCTCCATAACTTTATCTATGCGTTGGAAATCAATTCCGTCCTCAATTAACTTCGTAAAACCGGCTAAATAAGGGAAGAGAATTCTATTCACTAAAAATCCGGAACAATCATTGACGACGATGGGAGTTTTTCCCATCTGAAGAGAGTAAGCCACTGCTCTTCCAATCGTTTCTTCAGAAGTCTTTTCTCCTCGAACAACTTCAACAAGTGGCATTCGATGAACGGGATTAAAGAAATGAAGCCCGCAGAACCTTTCCGGTTTTTTTAAACTTTTCGCCATATCGTTAATCGAAAGTGTTGATGTATTGCTGGCAATAATCGTGTCATCAGAAATTTGATTCTCAAGATCAGCAAAAACTTTATTTTTGATATCAAGGTTTTCAACAACCGCTTCTGTAACAAAATCAATATTACCAAAATCACCGTAAGTGAGTGTCGGCGTAATCGCTCCCATCACACCATTCATTTGTTCTGCTGTGATCTTTCCTCTTTGGTGCTGTTTGCTTAAAAGTTTTCCCGCTTCAGTCAGTCCAAGTTCAAGTGCTGGTTGATTGATATCCTTCATGAGAACAGAAACCCCACTAGAAGCACTCTGATAAGCAATCCCGCCCCCCATAATCCCTGCTCCAAGCACAGCTGCGTTTTTTATGGGAGCAGCCTCTTTTGAAACTTTTTTTGAAACTTTCTTTAAATATTGATCCCCAAGGAAAACCTTGATTAAAGAGTCGGCCGCAGTCGAACGAGCACACTTAATAAAATACTCTGACTCTTTTCTAATAGCATCTTCTCGCTTTAAGTATGCCCCTTCAGC
>JAUHYH010000050.1 GCA_030426585.1 Bacteriovoracia bacterium | reverse complement strand
TGCAAGTTGTGCGTTGTTTGTTTTTTCTTCATGTTTAAAGATAGGCTCTTTTAAATTGTGGATCTGAGTGATCTTTTCGATGTGTTGATCAGATTCTTCAAGTGAAAGAATTTTTGGGCTTCCCCCCTGAACAAGAAGGTCGTCAATTCCCTTTGCTTTATCTACCATGTTGCGCACCTAACCTTATAACCATTTTTTTTTAGTTCTTTGTGAAGCTTTACAAGTGCACAGCCTACATGCTTTTTACTTGATGTATCAGAATCAAAAGCAAGAATTACATTATTTGTTTTTGTCTTTTTTATAGCATTAATTGCAAGCTTCCATGATTGAACACCAGGGATTGAAATACAGAGCTCTTTTCTAATTACGGTTGCTATATCTGCTTTTAATTCACCTTCAGTAATCATCACACTACTGTGTTCACTCTTTGGATAAATAGGGAAGTGAACGCTTGCACGAGCTCCTACTCCTCCATGTCTTTTGCTTGATATGTATAAGTATTTATTGTCTTGATCCAGAGTTCTCACTTTAAGACTCGTTATTTCTCCTTTTATATTCCTAACTGGGATTATTAAACCTTCGGGAAAGGAACAAATAACTCTTCCATCTTTTTTTCTAAAACCTGGAGTTTTTAAAAGCTCCTCGTCACTGAAGATTTTTTGTAGGAAAAGCATGAGGCTTTTGTAGTCTTTTGAGTAACTATAGGATCTGTATTGCCTTATAACTATTTCCTCAATAGGGAGACCACGATCAAGACTGAGGTTATTTTCGTGTTCTTTGTTTAGTTGCAGACTATTGATCACCGATTCATAGACTTTTGGTATAACTTTGTTTTTAGAAGGTCGTTTTAGTTTCGTTTTTCCAGCATAGACTTTTGGGTAGGAGAGGATATTTGAATTTTGATGATTTACAACTGTATATTGAGATCCTGCTTGATCTGTTTTCGTTTTACCAGTGCTTCCATCCAATACGAAGCGACAAATGGAAATAGAGTCATCTGATGAGTGGGAACACCATTTTGTTCTTCCACAGATTCTACACTTTCTATTCTTGTTTACACTTAGCCACATATCGATGATTACCTCTTCTATAGCACCGTAGTTTCTTATCATCAGTGATAAGTAGAAGGTAATATGCTAATTGCGTGATGGCCCAGGGTAGTTCAGTGAAGTTCAGGGGAGTTCAGGGGGCTGTGAATTTTAGTAAGTTACAAGGCGTCTAAATTTAGATACTTCTTTCTGCTATGAGTTTTAAAGATAGCATTAAGCAAAAATTCACCTTTTTTATCTGAGCGATCATTAAAAAGATTTTCTATGCTATTTCCAAAGGATTTGAATCTTAAGTCTTGGCGTATTCCAATTAGATAAGCGAAAATTTGCTTACCAGGTACAATTTTCTCTTTTGTTGTAATGTCGTTATCAACTAAGTATTCAACCAATAAAGCTTCTTCTGTAGTAAGGTCATGAAGTACATTGTTTATTTCAATTTGATTTTTCATTAAATTACTTTTGATCTTTTTTTTCTTGTTTTCTATAGGGTCCGAGAATACAAGGAGGTTTTCAATTTTAACCTCAAGGCTAAAATCGAGAGGAGTACTACTTAGATCTACGTTATTCTGTAATGCCAGTAATGTAACTCCAGTGATGTTTCCACGATGTAAAGGATTTTTACTCGGGACAATAGAAACAGTATCCTTCCCGTTATTAAGAGCATTTCTGCATTCATTTGGTTGAATTGGAATAAGTAAGTCCTTATTGCCTAATTGAATAAAAGAAAAAAGCTTTAAGTCCTTACAATAAGCTTTTCTAAGAACTTGATTGCTGGATAATTCAGGAAGCTCTTCTGTCCAATAACTATATTTCTTTTTAGAATAAATCAATTCAACCTCCGAGTAGAAGGTTAATATAATAAATTCCACAAAATAAAAAATCCTATCAATAATTAAGCGAAGGCTCTTTTGATTTTTTTTGTATATTCAATAACTTGGGAATGATTCATTGCCCAAGGCCTTTAAAGGGCCCTCCCCCCTTAATTAATTATCAGTACAGACTGATTCGTATTGAGTTTGTCCCATATAGTTTCTTTTAACGGTTCTGCATTTTGTCCTTTTAGGCTGTTGTAAAGCTCGATTTGATCTTTCACGTTGATTTACCTCTTGCTGATGAAGAGTTTTTAAGGCGTTATAAACACCTGATGCATTAGATGATGGAACTCTTTGTTGCTGGTACTGACCTGGAGTTCCCTGGTTTTGAGCTAAGTTTTGGCAACTGTAAGCTGCGATAACAACGTATCCCATTGTAATAGTTTTTTGTGTGCCTTTAACAAAGTATCCGTTTGCTCCAACTTGAAGAGCTCCCTTGATGGCATCCACCTTAGCCTGCTCAAAGGACATTCCCGATGAGCCTTCAATGTCACCTAAATATTTGCAACCATTTGTATTTGAAATTTCACTGATACGGCTTCTCTCTTCTGGACTTAAGCTTGCACAGGAAATTAAAACTAGAGATAAAAATAAGTATTTCATTTTAATCCTCACTTACATCATTGAGTTTTTCAATAACAACACGATATGCATTGTTCTCGTCCCTAAAAGTCGTAGACATAATTATTTTATTGTTTGGTTTACTTAACTTTGTATTTAGTAATAGTTCTTCAAGGGAGATCTCAAAATACTCTGCAATTCGTATTAATGCTGGTAACTGTTTTGAACTTGGAGATGAGTGCCCAAGCATCCATGAGTGAAGTGTTGTGTATTTTACATCACAAGCTTTTGCGACTTTTTTAACCTCTTTATCAACCAGAAGTCTTTTTAATGTCTCTTCAATTTTTAACTGCATAAATACCGTATCGATTCACTCTCTCTTTTGGTTTATGATTAATCTTAACTCTCGGATTAAATCTTGAGTTTCGTATTTTCATGGTCTTAAACTACGATTAAGGACCGCTCACATGACGATCGTTTACGGACCACCTTTAAGCTCTCTATAAACAGTTGTCTTTGAGCAACCAACTAAGGCTGCAATTCTTCTCTGTGAGTAACCTTTTGAGTTCAACTCTCTGATTAGTTTTGAATTCCTTGTTCTTGGTCTTCCTAGAGTCTTTCCCTTGGCTCTTGCAGACTCTAAGCCTTGTTTGGTTCTTTCAATCAGAATATCCCTTTCAAGATTAGCGATAGCACCAAGAATGCTATAAATTGCTCTCGAATAACTTGTAGACCAGTCAATATTTTCGGTAATACTTGTGAACTTAACATCATGACTTTGAATAAGGTCGAGAATCTCTAGAAGTTGTCTTAAGCTTCTAGCAACTCTTGAAAATGAGTACACAATAATATGATCTAACTTTTCTTTTTCGCAATCACTGAGAAGTTTATCCAGTCCTGGACGTGACTGTTTGGCTCCCGAAATTCCAAAATCTTCGTAGATTTTATAGTTTTTAATCCCACTTTTTTGACAGTACTTTTTGACCCCATAAAGCTGACTCTGATGACCTTTTTCTTGTTTAGAGGTGGACGTTCTAATGTAAACAGCGGTGTTTTTTTTGGTCATTTTTTCTCCTAATGTTGGTAAAAATTTCTTTTTTTAAAAAAGTGCATGCACGAGCTTTTGATTCATTGCTCTCGAAAATATCCAGCTTAAACAGTAAAAATAGCCTCCAAAAATTCTTGGTTATATGCATCACTTTTTGGTGTGGCCATCATAAAGGAAGAATAGGTTTGAGGGAAGGCCACAGTTAACGAGAGTAAGACCTTGAAAAGTAGATACTTTTTAGTAAATAACTAAATCTTGACATTGGTTCCGATTCTTTATCACTTTACTCTGAAAATTTTTATCCTTTATACGTACTTCATTATTACCGATAAACAGAAAGGGAGGAGCTTTGAGTTCACTTACGTTAATTGAAAAAAGATGTCTCGAAGACTTGTTTGAGATGTCTGGAGGGTTTGTATTAGATTTCTCAGATAGGACTTTTGAGGAGTTATTTGATGACACATTAGGAATCAATATCTGGGATTCTGAGTATGAGTATATGAGTGGATCAAAGGCAAATAGAATGCGTTGTTTCTGGAAAAAGGGTGATGATCAATCTGTTTCCAAAATATTAAGAGTATTGCTTAGTATCGTTGAGTCGAATGATAACTATAGCGAAAGAGAATTTAAGAAAGCTAATGAAATCATGAAAAGACTAGAAAATTCCAAGCCAGAAAAGAAAGAGCATAGCGAAGATGATCTAAAAGATATTTGGGAGCCAGGAAAAATAAGATTATTTATCTCGCATAGAGATTCTCATAAAAAAGAAGTCGCTTTATTGGCAGATAGATTAAGAGAGTATGGGATAACTTCTTTTGTGGCACATGAAGAAATTCAACCAACCACAGCCTGGAAAAATGAAATAATAAAAGGGCTTGATTCAATGGATGCTTGCTTGGCCTATATGACAGATGATTTTTATGAGAGCGTCTGGACTAATCAGGAGTTAGGATATGCAGAGTCCCTAGGCGTTCCCGTTTTTCTTTATTCTGTAAATCGAGTATCTCCCGAAGGGTTTAAGTTTGATATTCAAACGATTAGAGGTGGTGAGGAAGCTCTTATAAATACTATTAAGAGAAAGTTCTCTCGTCATAAAGCACTTAAAAAAGGTCTTTTGGATTCTTTTCACTCTGCAATAGATGGATCTTTTTTGGGTGCCAAAAAAGCTCTTGTTGATATTTTAGGACTAGATCTTGAAGACTCGGAGATAGTTGATATCGTAAGTTCGATCAATGGCCCTGCAAAATATATTAACCAATTATCTGTACTACTCTGTGGAGACGAGATTCCAGATAATATCAAGAAAAAGCACAAGATAATTGAGAGTCGCTATTGTGATTTATTACAAAACAAGATTTTAAGCCAGCATTCAGGGGGACGATTTTCTCTTAAGCTAGTTGATGGGAAAAGTTACTTTGAAATACTTGATAAAGACTCAGAAGCGTTATGAAGTATTTAGTTAGTTCAGAGAAAGATATTAATAATATAATTTTTGCGACAATTTCTAGCGTTAATTGGCTTAAAGCATTGTCTTTCGAGTTAGAAGAAAGACACGGAGACACTGAGGAATTATGGGCTGAATCCTTGAGTAATCACTTTCTGGGTTTAAACATAAAGAAAATAAATGATTTTTCAAATGAAGAACAAACGGAAATTTTTAGAAAGTTAACATCTTCAA
The DNA here is from genome assembly GCA_030426585.1 of Bacteriovoracia bacterium. GTDB lineage: Bacteria > Bdellovibrionota > Bacteriovoracia > Bacteriovoracales > Bacteriovoracaceae > JAUHYH01. Next base: position 10,031 of record JAUHYH010000050.1, on the reverse strand, counting down.
TTATATTTTCGTGGTCAATAAAGGAATTAAATCTAAAAGATGGCAATTTATACCAGATGGGAGTAGGGGCTGTCGCAGATTTCTTTTATTGTCTTTCCCATAGTATTTCACTTATGTTGAAATTGAACACAGGCCATACGCCAACAAATCATGAGTCAATGATAAAACATTATTCAAATAGTGCGCTTAGAGGAGAAATGCCACACCCATTCAATGCTTTCTTAAAACGAACAAATGACCCGACTAACTTGATCTCAAAAAAAGACTACGAGGCTATCTTTCCTTCTTTGAGCTTAAATATAAAAAAATCTAAGGGGAATATTAATAGTCCGAAACATAGGAATGGATTGGTCTCAAGAGATGATTCCATAGATATCCTTGCAGGATACTTGTTTGGAGTTTTTGGTTTTAAGTATGATGATCGAAAACTCGCTCTAAAGAAGAAAGGTATTGAAAGATTTACAAAAGCAGAAGACAAAGAGAAGTTAAAAAAATCTCTTCCTAACGAGTTTAGTTTTATGGACTGTCTGTATCGATATAGAACAAAGTTTCACTATAGAGAAAATATTTGTTTTGCCTCATCTATGAGTCATGGAGACTGGGACAATCAAGGAATGGTTGATAGTGAGTATTTTAAAAGTTTACAAACAGTATCGCGGTTTATTGTTATGTGTGCTTTCCGTTGTCTAGATAGGTCTATGGAAAGAGATGCTTTACTCGATTTTTGTAAAGAATTGGAGACAGTTCTTGTTGTTAAAAGTGCCGATGACTTCTTCTGGAAGCCATTATTTGCATAGTAATGGAGTAGGGCAGTTGGTTAACCTTCACATCCTTAACACATTCTTTATATTTATCTACCATTGATATAGACGATAAGTGTTTGGAGGCTTATTTGATTGAGATAAAAGAAGTTTCATATTCATACGATTACAAGGAAGACACCTTTTCAAATCTTTCATTGTCTATAAAAACTGGTGAGTTCTGGGGAGTGCTTGGTAAGAATGGCGCGGGTAAATCTACTTTACTAGATCTTATTACAGGGTTTAAGGCACCAACTAATGGAATGATTTCGATAAATGGAAAAGATACTATTGGGGCTGACCGAAGTTTTCAAAAAAGTATTTCGTACATTTCCCAAGATATAGAGTTTGATAGTGGAAGAACGATTGAAGAACTTTTAAATTTTCATGCTCCGTTCTTTGAGACCTATAGTGTAGAGAAAGAAAAAGAGCTTCTTGATTATATGGAGCTTGATAAGTCAAAAAAAGTTGAAGAATTGTCACTTGGGCAACGTAAAAAAATCCAAATTGTTGCAGGAATCGCGTCTTGTACAGATTTTATTTTAATAGATGAGGTAACGGCGGTTTTAGACCCAGAGGCAAGGCATAAGTTTTTTAACTTACTTGATAGCTTGAAAAAAGAAGGAAAAGGGATCGTTCTAGCTACGAATATCTCAGAAGATTTAGAGACTCGGGTTGATAATGTATTGCTAATCAAAAATGACAGTCACAAAGTTGTTTCTCCTGATAAGATAAAAGGATTTTTTAACATTAATGAATAAAAAAATAATTAAGCATATTATAGCTACTGATTTTAGTTGGAAAAAAAAGCAGCTTTTAACAGCGATTTTAACTTGTAGCTTTATTCTCATCGCATTCTTATTAGTAGGAGGTATTGGAGATGCAAAAGGATATAAGTTTTTTATCTATTTACTTTATTACTTAGCAGCGATTTCAATTGTTTTTTCTACACCATCTATATCGAGATCTACAAAAGTAGCTGATCCTATGAGGTTGACTGGGACATCTTGGAAGTATCTTAGTTCAATTATTTCAGATAGAAAAAGCTATATAGTCTCTCAAATTTATACAGCTTTAATCAACCTCGTAATTGGAATTCCTTTCTTATTGGCCATGATGTACTTGCAAGGCTTAGAGATGAAGCCTGCTACTTATGCGATAGGTTTTTTGGTATTATTCGTAATTTTTGTTAGATTGTCCGTGATTCTTGGAAAGATCACCGAGGCATCTCGAAATTATACTCATTCTAGGATTAGAAACGCAAAAAAAATATCTAGCTATACTAAGATTAATGTTTTTTCTACATTGGGCTTAATGTATCTAGGGTTGTTACACTTCAGTGCACTTGATGATCGTAGTTTAGTAGTTATTCTGCCTATTATTGCACTCGTTTTGATTTTTTCAATTTTCTATATTTACAAGAGGATCATCAAAGTTTGGAGTAATGAGAAAAATGCTGTTCCTACAGAAAAGTCACTTCAAATAAGATTGGTTCTAAGTTTTGTAGCGCTGTTTATTTTAGCTCAGTACACTCACCAAACAAGAGGAAGTTTCACTTTTAACATAGAGGACTTAGAGAGTCTCGTAAAAGATTCAAGATATAACAAAATCATCCGTTACAAAAATGTTACGAAAGAAGTTAATACTTATAGTAAAAGAGGGAGAACTCCTTTAATCGAAGTTATTATTGAGGGCAAGAAGAGGATAGTTGAATTTTTCCTAGATAATGGAGCAGATATCAATATGCCTTCAAAGAAAACAATTTATAAATCTTGGCCTTTTAGCAATAAGATTACACCGCTAATGGTAGCGATCGCCCATGATAGGACTGATATAGCTAAACTTTTAATAGAAAGAGGGGCTGATATTTCTTATAAGAATCCTGAAGGCATTAATGCTTTTCATATAGCTGCACGAGTTTGTGACCTAGAGTTAATGGATCTTCTGGTGTCAAAGGGGCAGAACCCAAGTGAAGTAGATAATAACGGCCAAAATGCGTATTTCCATGCTTGTAAGGCTGCTGGGTGCTTATCAGTCATTGATTATTTAAAGAGCTTAGGAGTCGATTCTAGGGTTAAGGATAAGTCGGGGAAGACATACTTAGAGTTTATGGAAATGGTTAATCCCAAGAGATTTTTTGAATATAACTTTAAGAGCCGTAACTTCAAGAAGGGAGAATGATTTGCATTCAAAGTCTTATCATAGATGGACTAAGTTTATTTCAAGAGCTTTCTTGTGGATTTTCTGGTTAGTCATTATCACTTATGGCCTTGAGTACTTAGAGTGGTTGAGAGGATACCCTAAGGTTGGAGCTTCAATTCTTATAGGTATCCCTATTCTTCTATCTTATCTTTGTATTAAATATCTCGGAGACAAGGACGAAAATGAGTAAAGACTGGAGATTACAGGGACAAGAAAAATATCTGAAAGGAAAAGAGTTAACATTTAAGCAGTGGTCTCAGACTAGAGATAATTGGGATCACGATCACTGTAAGTTTTGCAGTAAAACGATCACAGATAATAGAGTTGAAGGCGATTATATCATACATGAGGGCTATACTACTGAGAATGATTATCATTGGGTCTGTGAGGGATGCTTTGAAGACTTTAAAGAACTTTTCCAATGGAAAGTTAGATAGAACGTTTACAAAAAAAAATGTAGTTATTTCGTTGGATGAATACCGTACTTTGAGAACTCATTAGCGGATTCTTCAAGGTTCCCAAGGTACTTAAAAGTAGGCTCTCCTTTTAATCTAAATTTTGTTTTAGCCAATAATAGGGATATATATTTGTCCAAATCTTCTCGATAATTTTTTGCCTTCTCTATGGATTGTGACTCATAGTCTATTTGCTCTCTGCGATTCAGCTCTCCAAAGTAAACTCCAGCAAAAGCGATAATTGAACAATTCGATGAATCTGGACTAACTCTAAATCCTCCTTTCGGGGATGTGAATATCCAGAAATCTTTCCTCAATACTTGATAGTTTGTTAAAGCAGGAAGATCTTTTTGTTTATAGGTCGAATATTTAATATTGAGATCATCGGTTTCGACCTTCAGGGGAAGAGTGAACTCTTTTCTAGGGCATTTCGATAAGTCATAAGTTATTTTCACAAATTCAGATCTAACGAAATGACAGGAGGTTAAAGATAGAAGTGAAACTATTGTAAAAAAGAGTAATGGCTGTTTTAATTGCATATGGTTAATCATATACCTTTGTTCATGCTGATTCTAGTTAGTTGTACATCTGCGACCAAAAAAAGTGAATTGCCTGAAGGGACAGTTTTAACAAAGGTAACATACATGAATCCCTCACCAAAAATTTGTGAATTGAAGCGAACTGTAACTGCTTCTGATCTTTGGGCTGGGGAGTTTAAAAAAGTAACCTCAGATATTGATCATTTAGCTTTCGAGTCTAAAGCCAATGTTGCACGTGTTATTGAGGGAAGTGGTGTCTACCTAAAAGCGGAACTGTTTTCTTGTCCAGTTAAGTACGTCAATGATTACTTGAATTACCATTACGAAGATCCAGCCGCTACAAGGTATATTTATATTAAATAATTTCTTTCTTTAAATTAACAAGTAGTTGAGATTTAAACCCATTATCTATAAACGTGAGTTGATTTCCGCTCTCTTTCTCTTGCAGATGGGTTATTCCAAGGATCTTTGAAGCATTAAAAATATACCTTACAGCAACGCACTCCCCTGAATCAATTGTAATTACTGAGTTCTTGATCTCTTTTCCCATCACTGGTTTGCATATGGAGCGAAGCGAATAATCAAGATCTAAACTCTGTTTTTTAGCATCAGTTAGTTGAACTTTTCTAATTTGGTAAGAGAGAGGAGTTTTGCCACTATTATGGATTTGTAAACCAACCCACAACCCAAAGTTGTGCCTTCCAGAGTTTACTGTAATTGAATAATTTTTCCTGATGAACTTTCGTCCTTTTCTTCCACTCTGGGTGGGGGCAGGGACTGAATCTTTGTTGGTCACAAGGTAAGTATCGAGTGTAGAGCAAGAGGCTAGAATGACGGAGAGGATTAGTGTCTTTATTTGCATATCTAAACTATACTTTCAGGTCAGCCTCAGGTCAGCTTAACCATAGAAAATAATGAAATTCGATGAAAAATAATGAAACGAGTCAGGCTCCAATTGCTTGAAATTGTTAATAAGTAACTGATTTTATTGTGATGAGTAAGTTTCCGCGAGAGGGCACCATTCCTCCAAATTGTATTCATTTTCGTCGTCGAGACTGCGACAAACTCTCAGTCACATACCAAAGCGTATGCTCCTTCGAATTTGCTTGCCGCTTCTAGAAACTGAATACAATTTGGAGGAATGGTATTTCTAAGTGAGATCGAACCGACGGGAGCGCGCGCTAGCGAAGAGCGAGCTGGATGCGAGCGTAAGCGACCAGAGGCGGGTTTTATGACGAGACAGTATGTCGAGGAAATTGCGCCGAGCAATTACCAGTTGCCGGAGGCAACCATCAAAACCGATCCCGCGAAATGGAATTTTCAAGTTATCTATGCAACGCTTAAGGAAAAAGGTGTTGGAACCTTTTTTGTAAAGCCAATCCCGTCTGAACATTGAAAAAAATACAGACTTTTAAAGCTTGATCTCTCCTTATGTTATAAGCAGTTATTAATTTATTGGGGGAAATTCTTATGAAGAAGTCTATTTTAATTACTTTGCTCTTGAGCTCATTTTCAACTTTCGCTATTTCAAACCTTGAGTGTTATCAAGTTGATGATAGTGAGGGGAGTGAAAGATTCGCGGTTCGTTTTCAAGATGATCGTATGGCTATTTTCTATGCTGATAACAAGGATAATCGAGAAATCATTTATTTCGATAGTGCTAAATTTTCAAAGAATACAGAGTATAGTGGAACCATTTTTGGTGGACGCTATATTGTAAAGCTTGATTATAGAGATAATGGTTACTTCGTAGGCGCTCTTTATGAGAAAATGGGAAAAGTAAAAGTTGAGCTTGGGAGTGAGCTTGAATGCTATGATAACCCAGTGGAAGACATTGACTCATGGGTTGTTGACGTTATCGATCAAGACTAAGTTAAGAAAGGGAAGAGGTTCCAGCAGACTTATCCTTAAGCAAAGCAATAAGCGCAAGGCTTAAGGAAAAAGGTGTTGGAACCTTTTTTGAACCTTTTTTATAGCGGAGTCGTACATTTAAATTAGATTCCTAAGACCATCCATAGAAGATCATTTTCAATATACTCAACGGAACCTTTGCCGTAGGTTGCTTGAGAGCCGATGGTTTTCTTTAAAAGTTCCTCAACTGAATCATCAGAAACTCTAAAGTCAAAGCTTAATAAGGTTTCAGAGAAATCGGTGCATGTTTCATAGGAAATAGTCGCTTCTTTAAAAGGTGCAAAAAAGTCTTTAATAGATTCCGACTTAAAAACAACTTTTTTCTCTTCATCATCATTACATTTGTAACTCATTTGATAGCGATTATAGAGACCTGAGTTACTGATCTTATGGCAGTCTTCAGTGATAGAAATATAAGATTTATCGCAGTTTTCTCCAGCAAAAGAGGAAGAGCTTATACAAAGAAATAGTGTTAAAAATGTGGATTTCATAGGTATCTCTCAATAAAAGTGACTTCAGTTTAAAATATCATGGTTTTTAGTTCGAAAATAATGATGTGTAAGGATTTCAAGGAACTTGTTTAAAACTTATTCGATTTATTTCTGAGAATCGCGGAAGTAATTCATGATATCTTCCATCGTCAAATAGGCTCCAGTAGTAAAATCCTTAAGCCTTGCATTTATTGCGTTGCTTAAGGCGATTTCTACTGGAGCCGATATTAATGAGAGCTAGCTTAAGTGTTTATTAAGAATTCCAGCTAATTCAAACATCGTAACTTCTTTTTTTCCAAACAAAACTTTCAACTTGCTGTCAGCAAGAATATTTCTTTTGTTCTTAGGGTTTTGAAGCTTGTGTTTCTTAATATAATCCCAGATCTTCTTAATAGCTTCAGTTCTCGGTACTGGTTTGTTACCAATAACTGCTGCAAGGGCATCTGAAGGCTTCATTGCTTTCATAAAAGCAGCATTAGGCTTTCTTTTGGCCTTCTTCTTCGTTGCTTTCTTCTTCGTTGCTTTCTTCTTCGTTGCTTTCTTCTTCGTTGCTTTCTTCTTCGTTGCTTTCTTCTTTGTTGCTTTCTTTTTTGCTACTTTTTTCTTTGTTTTTTTCTTGGCCATGTTTTCTCCATTTTTGTGTATAAATCGTTCTATTAAATTGAACATGTTTGAGAGGGAAGTAACAAGTAACAAATTACATTTTTTTGCTTTATATTTAATGATCGAGAACACCTCTAGGGCTTATTGAGATATACAAGCAAATTGCTCTAGTAATTGAGGTTTTAAATAGGTTCCAGTATTTTATTAAATAATTCAAGAATGGACAGGTTAGGTCGACGTAAAACAGAAGAACAATGAATTCTCACAAAATAAGATTTAGCAATGTTATTTCCAGTGTAAATTTCGAGAATGGAGCGCTTGTCATTAAACAATTTCGTCTTTTTGCTTTTATCTTAATGTTTTTATTTTTAGCGACCATTGTTTACTTTGGCTTTATCCATAAAAGTGAAATGCCTTTGATCGTTCAAATAGGTATTGGTTTTTCTTCTTTTTTTCTTATTTGGGGGCTTTGGGATGTGGCAACATCAAAAGTCTACTTCTCCTATATTCCAGATATTGATTTTCTACAAATCATGGCCAAAAAGAAAAAATTCAAATTGAATTTTCAAGGTCAAGGCAAACAGTTTTTGACTTTAAAAACTAAAGAAGGGTTCAGCAATGACGCTGGAGAGAAAACTTATGAGGTGGTCTTAGTTTTTAGTAATGATCAATGTGAAATTCCTTTGTCACTTTCCGGAGGTTCCTCACAAGAAGCAGCTACTAAAATTCTGGAAGAATGGAGAACCAAACTTTCAATGTAAATCCTGCTTTAGCAAGATCGATCAAGTTATTTATCAAGAACTGGTTTATGATAGATTCATGGCAAAAACCTATAAAGAAACATTTGGTGAAATCTGCGACTATATTTCAGAAAATATAGAGAATGACCTCTCAATCGAAAAGCTAAGCCAAGTTGCAGGGATCTCAAAGTATCATTTTCATAGACTTTTTGCGATCCAAATTGGGATTAATGTCTACAGCTATATTCAATTACTAAGATTAAAGAGGTCTTCCTATCAACTTGTTTTTAATAAGGATATTAAGATTATCGATATCGCACTTGATGCAAAGTTTGAAAGTCCCGAAGCCTTTTCAAGAGCTTTTAAGAAAATATTTGGAGTGACTCCTTCTCAGTTTAGAAACAATCCAGACTGGGAAATGTGGCACGAAAAATACAAATTTCAAATCTTATCAGGAGAAAGAGAAATGGAAGTAAAACGAGTAGACTTTAAACCGATTAAAATAGCTGTTTTAGAACATAAAGGGTCCCCCGACTTGATTAACAGCACAGTTCCTAAGTTTATAGAATGGAGAAAAACAACTGGACTTTCACCGATTGAGAGTAGTGGGACCTTTGGGATTGTTTACAGTGATCCCAATAACACTCCACCTGAAGAGTTTCGTTTTGATGTTTGCGGAGAGGTTTCTGAGGATATTCCTAAAAATGACTATGGTGTGATCCAGAAAGAAATACCGGGAGGTCAGTGTGCCGTTATAAGGCATATCGGTCCTCATGAGGCGATGGATGAAAAAATTTATTACCTTTATAAAGAATGGATATGGGAGAATAATCATGAATTACGTGATTTTCCGTTGTTCTTTCAATACCATAATTTCTTTCCTGAAGTTCAGGAGAGTGAGCTGATTACGGATATTTTTTTACCAATTAAATAAAGATATTATCCTTGAGAATCACGAAAGTAGTTCATAATATCTTCCATCGTGATAATACCGACGACTTTCCGTTTATTGAATCGACTCATAACGGGAAGTCTTCCAACTTTAAATCTTTTAAGCTTTTCGATCGCAACTAAAAGTGATTGATCGGGATAAATACTGATAATATCTTTTCGACAAGTAGAACGAATCGTTTGATCTTCGCCAATATTTAGCAGTTCGCTCTTACTCATGACTCCAAGAATGTGATTCCCATCCAAGACAGGGAAGCCACTAATATTGAGTTCTTTGATTCTCTCTTTGGCTTGCTCGAGGGGTTCATTGACATCGATTGTGAAGACGTCTTGAATCATGCAACTCTGAACTTCCATTTCTGCAAGAACGACTTTATCTCTCTCGGTGGGGAGGTGAACTCCTTCATATTCAGCAACTGATTCATAAATTGATTCATCATCAAGGAGGCCAGCGATGAAGTAAGCGGAAGCCGAGGAAACCATGAGAGGAAGAATCATGTCGTAGTCACGAGTCATTTCGAAAAGCATGACGAAGGCCGTGAAGGGGACTCGGATCGTTGCGACTAGGCAAGAGGTCATACCGATTAAGGCAAAAGCTCCGATTTGAATTTCAGGGACTCCAATCTGAATCAGAGCTTCGCTAAAGAGCACTCCTCCTAAAGCCCCTAGAGTCAGGATAGGCATGAAAATCCCTCCACTCACGCCAGTACTATAGGAAAGTGCAGAAAGAATAAATTTCATGACAAAAAGAAGGATCATGATTTTCCAGGTTCCAAACTCAAAACCAGAGAAAATCTTATTGATAATAAAGTGCCCGTCACCGATGTAATGCACATCCAACATACCAGCAATGACAATTAGAAGAAAAACAACAACTAAGTAAGCAGAGTCAAATTTAGAGAAATAATCAGTTCGAATTCTTTTGGCGGATAACATCAGGATTTTCCAAAAGTGCCCCAAAAAACTCATCAGAATCCCGAGGATAGCGTAATAAATTAAGTGCCAAGAGTTTTCGTGAACATAGCTGAGTTGACCAAAGACGGGCTCCACCCCAAGTATTTTAAAAGCGACAGTGGAGGCGAGTACCGAAGAGATAATAATCGCACCGATATAGCGAGAGTTAATTTCCCCTAGGATTTCTTCAACTGTAAAAACAACAGCTGAAATCGGGGTATTAAAGGCCGCGGAGAGACCTGAAGAGGCTCCCGCGATAACGAGCAGTTTCCCTCCCTCTCTGGAGAGATTTAAAATGCTTGAAATAACATAGGCAAAAGAAGCAGAGATTGTGACTAAGGGACCTTCTTTTCCAAGACTTAAACCAGAAGAAAGTGAGAAAAGG